>NZ_NEJJ01000009.1:0-284411 GCF_002113045.1 Pseudomonas sp. B26(2017)
ACGAGCGGCCTCATCTGTCGCTGAAATACAAAACACCCGATGCGGTGCATCGGGCGTTTTGAGGCTGAAACAGGTGTAAACCTATTTCAGGACTAGACATCGGCTTTCGTGTGCAGGGTTTACACGCGGAAATGACTCACCATCTGCTGCAATTGCCCACCCAAACGCGCCAGTTCAACGCTGGACTTGGCCGTCTCATCACTCGCCGCTGCGGTCTGTTCCGATACGTCGCGGACGTTGATGATGCTGCGGCTGATTTCTTCGGCCACGGCGCTCTGCTGTTCGGCGGCAGCGGCGATCTGCTGGTTCATCGACTGGATATTCGACACCGTGCGGGTGATGTTTTCCAGCGAGTCGCCGGCCTTGCGGGTCAGGGCGACGCTGCTGTCGGTCAGGGCGCGGCTGTTGTTCATCACGGCGGACACCTGTTGCGTGCCGTTCTGCAGACCGGCCACCAGGCCTTCGATTTCCTCGGTGGATTTCTGGGTACGCTGGGCCAGGCCACGGACTTCGTCGGCGACCACGGCAAAACCGCGACCGGCCTCACCGGCACGGGCGGCTTCGATGGCGGCGTTGAGGGCCAGCAGGTTGGTCTGTTCGGCCACGGCCTTGATCACGTCCATGACGCTGCCGATCTTGTCGCTTTCCTGTTGCAGCACGCTCATGGCTTCGGTGGAACGCACCACTTCGCTGGCCAGACGCTCGATCTGGGCGATGGCTTCGTTCACCACTTTGTCGCCTTCGCGGGCTTCGCCGTCAGCGGCGGCTGCGGCTTGCGAGGCTTCTTCGGCGTTGCGCGCAACTTCCTGCACGGTGGCCGTCATCTCGTGCATGGCGGTGGCCACCTGATCGGTCTCGACCTTCTGGCTGTTCACGCCGGCGCTGGTCTGTTCGGTCACGGCCGACAGTTCTTCGGCGGCGCTGGCGATCTGGGTCACCCCGTCGCGGATGCCGCTGATCAGGTCGCGCAGGGTCACGCCCATGCGCGCGATGCCTTGTTGCAGCACGCCGAGTTCGTCGCGGCGGGTGACGATCACGTTGTGGCTCAGGTCGCCGCTGGCGATGCGGTCAACCACGGCCATGGTTTCCTGCAGCGGACGGGTGATCTGACGGGTGATGATGAACGCGGCGATGATGCCGACCAGCAACGCCAGCAGGGTGCTGATCAATTGCAGGGTGCGAGCCTGGGCGCTTTCGGCGTCACGGCGGTCGAGCTGGATCTGATACAGCTGCTCGCTCAGGGATACGATCAGGTTGCCCTGGTCGGTCATTTCCTTGCGCGCCTGCACCGCATCGCTGTTGGCGTTCTTGAAGGCCTGCAAGGCGCTGCGGTAATTGGTCAGTGCGGTTTCCAGCTGACGCAGGGCGTCCTGTTGGCTGCTGGCGAAATGCATGTTCAGCGGCTTGAGGCTGGCGATGGCTACGTCCAGCTGGCCGACGGCTTTCTGCTCGGTCTCGGCGTTGGCAGTGGCGGTGTAGCCGCGCACTTCGTAGCGCGCCAGGATGAACGCTTCCTTGGCGGCGGTGACGGCCTGGAACTGCTCGAAACGCTCATCGCTCAGCGGCATTTGCTGGACGCGGTTGCTCAGCGCTTCGATCAGGCCGTAAGCCGTCGTGGCACTGGAGGCCATCGAGTCGCGCGCCGTGTTGCCAGTGCGGTAGGCGTTACGCATCTTGTTCAGGGACGTCTGGTACTCGGCGATGGTCGCCGCCTGCTGCTTGAGCAGCTTGAGGTTTTCCGGGCTCTTGAAGCTGCTGATCAGCTTCTGCTGCTGCGCGGCAAAACCGTCGAGGGTGGTCTGCACGTTCTGCGCGGCGGTTTCGTCGCCGTTGGTCAGCATGTATTGCAGGCGCACCACGCGCAGTTTGGTCAGGCCAGCGTTGAGCTGGGTGATGTCGCTCATCCAGTTGCTGCGGTCAATCAGGCCGCCCAGGCTGGTCCAGCCGGTGAGCGCCAGGATGCAGGTCAGGGCCAGGACGAGGCCGAATCCGAGCCCCAGTTTCAGGTTCACGCTGATGTTGCCGAACCAGCTATTCATCACAAATCCTCCAGAAAAACGTTGTGCTACTTGATCGTCGGTCAGGCTGGAAGATTGTTGTTTTTTTGCGCCAGCAAGGGTGTAAGCAGGACTGTATCGGCCGCAAATCCGAGAGCTGAAAGGATTTTGTCCGACGGATTTTGTAACAAGGGATCCCAAGATTTTTTTCACACGGGTTTCACTGGCTGCCCACGCCGTGCTCTTTAACCTCGCCGCATCGAATGACAAGTGATGGCGGCTTTTTGTGGAATTGCGACTGAGTCTGTTCGGCGTCAAGCGCTCGATTGATCTGAGCGGTCTGGCCCGTTTTCGAAACACCTGGGTGGTATTGGCAGCTTCGGTACTGGTGATTCCGCTGACCCTCTGGCTGCTCGCCCCGGCGGCGGTGCCGGACCTTGCCCACGGCAACGTGGCCGGGGCCAAGGCGCTGAAGGAAGGCTGGAGCAAAGGCGAAATCATCGTGCTGGTGCGCCATGTCGAGCGCTGCGATCACTCGAAAGCGGCGTGCCTGAGCGGCCACGATGGCATCACCGACCGTTCGCGCAGTGTCGCGGTGAGCGTCGGCGCGCAGTTCGAACAGTTGGGCCTGGACACGGCCGACGTCTACAACAGCCCGGTGATGCGCACCGTGCAGACAGCCGGCTACATGTTCAACCAGGCGGCGACCGGCGAAGACTGGCTGATCAGTTGCAAGGGCCGGATGCTGCAGGACGCACTGGCGCACAAAGTCCCGGGACGCAACCTGATTCTGGTGACCCACAGCGAATGCATGGCGCAGCTGGAAAAAGACCTCAAGGTGCCGGCCTCGACCCTCGGTTACGGCGCGTCGCTGTTTGTTTCCGCCGCCAGCCCGGCGGCCCCACGGATGCTCGGCTTCATTGAAGCTTCAGACTGGCGCACGGTGACCACCCAATGAAATCCCGCTTTTACGCTTACAACTTCGGCATCCCGCTGCTCTGCGCAGCCGTGGTTTTTCTGATGTTCGACATGACCAATATCGACATCGCCTTCAGCAACCTGCTGTTCGATCCGCTGACCCACACATTCCCGCTCGACAAGATTCATTTCTTCGAAAAGCTGACCCACAAGTGGGCGCGGATCATTCCGAACTGGACCGCCGAAATTGCCTTGATCGGCGCCATGCTGTCGTTTGTCTGGCCACTGGTGAAGCCGCAAAAGCATCCGCGTCTGGGCGGTTTTCTCGAGCGTTGCAAAGTCGCGCCGGTGCTGCGCTTTGCCGCTGATCACCGTAGGGATTTTCTGTTTATCGTGGTGGCTTTCGCGGTCTGCACCGGGGTCATCCATTTCCTCAAGGCGCACACCAGCGTTTACTGCCCGATCGAGACCACGCTGTACGGCGGAAAGATGCCGCATATCGAGTGGTACAACAATTTCCAGCTGTTCCACGAAGCGGGTGAAGGGCGTTGCTGGCCGGGCGGTCATGCTTCCGGTGGCTTCACCATGCTGGCGCTGTATTTCGTTGGGCGTCGTTATCAATGGCGCTTTTCCAGCGCGTTGTTGTGGGGCTCGCTGCTGCTCGGTTTTGTCTACGGCACTACGCGAGTCCTACAGGGCTGGCACTACATGTCCCACACGTTCTGGGCCGGGATCTTCGTGTGGCTGGCGTGTTTGCTGACGGCGCTGGCGTTCTACGGACGGGCTCGTCTGGAGTTGCCGGTGTTGAGCAAACGTGAACGTAAGGTGTTCGCTGCACAGCCTGAGGCTTCGCTCTGAGTCCTCGCCGCTGAAATGAAAAACCCGCCATCACCGGCGGGTTTTTCGTTTGTGCTGTGGTGGCTTCAATAGCCCACGAAGTAATACGCCTGGCGTCCGACCATCATGGTCTTGTGGATTTTCAGCGGGGCGGCGGGTTCGCTGTCTCCCGAGATCACGGCGATGTTCGATGGCGATGCACTGAGAAACTCCCGTAGCTGCGCATCGGTGTCCAGGCCCTTGAGAACACTTCGGGTATAGAACACGCTGGCGCCGCCGAGCCGTTCGTTGGCTTGAAACAGCGCGACCTGACTGCCGCTCGCGTGCAGCGACTGGATGTGTTCGGTCAGCGGCAGGAACGACAGGTGTTTGTCGGCGTTCGGCAGTGCCCATTGCGCGGCGCCGAGATAGCTGGCGATGACCACCGCCAGTATCCCCGCTGCCAGTGGCTGACGATGACGGGCGATTCGTCCGACAAAACCCTTCCTGTGATCCTTCAACTTGTCGAACAGCACGCCCGCATATTCGGCTGCAATCACTGCCGCTGCGGGTGTCATCGACATCAGATAAACCGTGCGTTTGCTCGAGGCCAGGGTCAGCAGGATGAACTGCGCAATGATCCACAGGCTGAAAAACAGCAGGTAACGATTGGCCCTCAGTTCCTTGCGAAAATGCCACAGGCCCAGGTACACCAGAATGTTCCAGGGCAGAAACGCCTGCGGCAGTTTGGCGAGGTAGTAGTAGAACGGCTCGTAGTGGCCGGCTTCGACGAACGATCCGCTGAAACGTCCTACGCTGTTGGTCAGCAACACTTCACTGACCGCCTGGACGCCGCCGCGCTGATAGAGCACGGCGAGCCAGATCATCAGCGGGATCAGACCGACAACGGTCAGCAAACCCGGACGCAGCCAGTCCGTCAGTTTGAAGCGCTTGTCCATCAGGTTGTCGGCCAGCAGAAAAGCGAAAATCACCACGCCCGGCATCGCCAGTCCGAGCACGCCTTTGCTCAACGTGGCGATGGCGATCCCGGCGATAAACAGCAACGAATTGCCTGGGGTCGGTGCTCGCTGCGCCTGGAAGAACGCCAGCAATGCCGCAGTCACACCGAGGGCGAGCAACGCATCCTCGCCGACCCCGCGCACGTTGCTCCAGTAACTGGCCATGGTCGCCAGCAGAATCCCCGCCGTCCAGGCGATGGCCTTCGGGCGGTCGAAACGGCGCAACATGGCGTACAGCAGCATCACGCTGAGCAACCCGGCCACCGCCGACGCCAGTCGCACCGCCCAGGGCGAGACGCCGAAAACGCGCAGGGCGCCGGCGTCCAGCCAGAGGCTCAGGGGCGGTTTTTCCAGGAAGGGTTCACCGAACAGACGCGGTGTCACCCAGTCGTTGTCCAGATGCATTTCCATCGCAATGCCCGCAACCCGGGCCTCGGTGGAGCCTTGCAGTTGATGGTTGCCAAGGGCGAAAAAGAACAGCAGGGCGGCAAGCAGAAGCAGGGAAGAGGCGGCACGCGACATGAATTCAGGCAACCGGAAGTGAACGGAAACCCGAGCTTACGCGGCCAATCCTTAACAATTTGTGAACGTCACGACAGCGGTCGTGACCAGCGCTGATCCGGCGTTTCGAAACGCGGATTGACCCGCGCTGTCAGCACATGATCCTGCCAGCGCCCGGCAATGTTCAGGTACGCCTTGGCGTAACCTTCCCGTTCGAATCCAAGGCGCTCCAGCAACCGTTCGCTGCGCTCATTGCCGGGAATGTAATTGGCCATGATCCGGTGCAGGTTCTGGGTGTCGAACATGTAAGCGATGGCCGCCTCCAGCGCTTCCTGCATCAAACCCTTGCCCTGATGCGCTTCGTCGATGTGATACCCCAGATAACAGGCCTGAAACGCACCGCGGATGATCCCGCTGAAATTGCAGGCGCCGATCATCTGCCCGCCATCCGGAGTCATCAACGCCATATGCACCGCCAGCCCGGCTTCGAAGGCGCTGGCCTGTATTTCCAGACGCCGGCGGATCTGTTCCGTGGAGAAATAATCGGTGGTACGGATCGGTGACCACGGCGCGAGGTGACGTTGATTGCGCTGGTAGAACGCGCTTTCCAGCGGCGCTTGATCCGGGTCGAGTACCGCGAGCGTCAGGCGTTGACAGGGCAGGGTCAGCAGCGGCATCGGGTGCTCCGGGTCTCGGGATTGAACACCAGAATTGCCCGGTGAGCAGGAAAACACAAATCGCCGCCAGATTGCGGGCGAAAAAAAGCCCGCAGGAGCGCGGGCGAACCGTAGTTTCTTGAATGAGCGAGGCCAATGTACACGGCCATCACCGCCGCCGGGGTGAAGAAAAGTTCATGTCGATGAACGACTTGCAGCATCGGCGAACGGTCGCTTTCAGTGCACGACAGGTGCCGTCGTAGTGGGCACCAGGTTCACCGGATCAAGGTTCTCCATGGCGCGATTGACCAGCATTTCGGTCATGATCGACAACTGCCGGATCGCCAGCAACCGGCTGCGTTGAGAGCCCGTGAAATCATCAGCGATATTGGCCGTCATCATGTTCAGCGCCGCCAGGGTTTCGCAGGCATGGGTCAGCAGAGTGGCCGTGTCCACGTCGGTGCGCACGGAGAAAATCTCGTTGAACGGCAGGGTGCGACGCGGCTTTCTCACGTATTCCTGAGGCTGGGCAAGCACAGCCGGTTCTTTCGATTCGGTTTCGTGAGGCGGTGTTTGATCAGGCAGGCTTCGGGTGTCTTTTTTCATGACGAGGCTCCATGGTTTCAGGCTCCCGGCGAATCCCTTTGGTAAACCATCTGCCGGGTTGCAGCGGAGCGCGAAGACTAGCGTCTGGAAGCATCTTGAACCAGTTCATGAAAGTCGACGCGGGTTGCGGGAAATTTCCTAGGACGTCTGCAGACAGGTGCGAAGTTCGTCCGAGGTCAGCGTGTGCTTGAAGTGATGTTCCCACAACCGCATACCCAGACTACTTGAACGATCCAGCGACGAGCCCACTGTCAGTTCCGTGAGCAACGTCGGCTTCAAACCAGCATCGAACAGCGCAAACCCGGCGGCGAGGTAGCAGGTTTCGGTTTGCAGGCCGCAGACCAGCACGCGATCCAGATTCAGGCTTTTCAGGTATTCGATTGTGTCCGGGGAGGGCGCGTCGCCGAATTTGATGAAGATACGGTCTGCGGCGATCAGGCTGTCGTCATCCGCTGTCGGGTGCCAGCCGAGCTGACGCTGGAACGGTGTGCGGCTCTCGTCATGGGGCTCGACCGTGGAGACGCTAGGCAGTTTGCCGATCAGTAATTGAATGCCGTCGATCAGCCATTGCGGCGGGGAGAAACTGGGTTGGACGTCGATGATCAGCAGTGCCTGGCGCATGAGGTCTCCCGGGATGAATCTCCAGATGCGACAAGGCCCGCACTGGGCGGGCCTTGTCGTTGAGAGTTGGTGGGCCGGGGTCATTTGAACCGATCAAGAACCCCCTTGTAAACATTGAGTATTATCAGAGGTGTAATTCTTTCGGATACAAATAGGGATACAAAACCTAAGCGGCTTCGCTCAAGACGTCTCAGTTTTGGTCTTCGGAGGACCGAGAACGAAAGCTATCTGCCTCAGATCCTCCACCTTCAGGTCGATACCTTTGCCCTGAGGGTTTTCCTCAAGATATCCAAGCGTGTAAAGCGTGACATATCTCACTTCCTCAGCCTGGATGATCAGCTCTGTCAGGTACCGGCGGAAGCGATAAGCGTTCATTTGATCTGCCGGTACGTATAGGGAAACGCGCTTTTCCCCAACAGGATCGTAGAAATTGAAGCTAAATCCTGCTCCGTAGCGCTTTACGGTGCCACCACCAAACAAGACACCGCCGTTTTCACCAATGTTTGCGGCTGTAATGTGACGGAAGTATGAGTGAAGCGGGATCACACCATATCCTGAAACCTGTAACGTCAGAAGATCGAACTCTTCCTTAGACAGTTCCGATTTAGCGTTTCTGTAACTCTCCACCAGACGCTCTAGGTCTGTGGTTTTCGTGGGGCCCCGAGGCTTGTCGTTCGATTCACTGCTAGCTCTACGAACCCCTCTCCCCTGACCATCTCCATCTATATCATCACCTCCCTTACCAGGACGGTCGCCCCCGGGTTTCTTTTCCTTCAGGTTTGGATCAAAGATATCGATGTAGTCATCGAGCTTGCGTTTGGCCTTTCGAACTTTTGCTTCTTCTTCTGTTTCCCCTGGTCGGCTTCTGTCCAGATCACCGCTGGAACCGTGTTCAATCCACTCACAGGTTGAACAGTGTTCATCCTTCGGGTTGGCACGAAAATGCGCAGCCTGCAGTATTGGAGTTTCTTGGGGATTCACATCGTAGTTGACGCCGGTGATCTTGGCGTCGAGCTTCCTGCACTCCTCATTAGTGCAGAGGAACGTGAAGCGCGCGCGTGGCGGTGCTAGGGAGAGATACTCGCGCCGGGCAGCGACAATGGACAACTCCTTTTCAAGCTCGACACAGTAAGCACGTGTAATGCGTTTGGTTGTTTTCATCCGACTGACATTCCTTGAACAGCTCTTTGTTGGGTCAACAATCCTTGGCCTGCTAATCGAGGCTAACGTAGGGGGAGCCGGAGTGCTAGAGCGGTCGGAGAGCTGAATCGAGCGGGGGACCCTGAGGAATTACAGAGCATACGGGGTCGGAAACCCGCGGGATCTCGGTAGTGGAAGGCCCGCCAGCTTACTGAAATTTCAGTCATTGAAATCGAAAGGATTTGGTTGAAAAAAGGCCATCGTTACCGCATTCGTAACGATGGCCTTTTGTGTTGTTGATTCCGCACGCGTTGAGCTGTCAACCAAGTCAACCTGTCAACCAATCAAAAAAAATCAGCCACTAACGAGATCACGCGGGTTTTGTGCCCCGTGTCCTTGGGAAATACCCAGGGTCCCCGGCGACCTCCTAACACCTTGTGCACATGCACTGGTGAACTGCGTGTTCACCTAGTTCACCAGTTCACTAACCTGAGCACCTGTCCGCTAACACAGTCCCGCGGGTTTCCGACCCCGTGTCTCGAAGAAAACCTCAGGGGCCCCGGCACATTGCGGGAGAGACTCCTGATGTTCGCTGGTGGGATTGATGCACACGGGGTGCGGGGGTATGTACCCCTCAAAATGCGGTGTAACTCGTGTAACTGGTGTAACGATGGATGCTAAGTAACTGTATTTATTGAATATTTCCAGTGTTACATCGGCTTCGTAAGCCAATCTTTAGCCGTGTAACTCATCCATCTGGTGTAACGCTTCCGGTGCTTGAAAGAGGAACGAGCTAGGTTATGCCTATGATGCAGGAGGGTAGAGTGCTTCCCGGCCGGCAGTCGCAACAGGCCGCTTTCGGCCAGAAGCGGACGTTCACAAGCGACCGCTACCGGCCAAAAGCGGACGTTCGCACGCGACCGCTACCGGCCATAAGCAGACGCTCGAAAGCGCCCGCTGACGGGCTTGCAGACATTCATAACGGCTCCGCATGCGGCCACTTGCAATCATTCGTCGCATGCAGCGTACGTCCCCAGTAGACACTGTCAGTACAAAACGGGAGGCGATTCAGATGCAAACACTAACGAAACCTCAAGCTTGAAAATAGAGCTAAAATGACCCCTGCATCTGACAATCAAGGGACTGATAATGTTTAACCAAAAGAATATTGACTCAATAGCAGAGCGTAACGCTACCATTGAGTGTTTCAACATCACTCTAACGCAAAATACATTAAACTCCCCATTGATTTTCAATGGTCCAGGTTGCTTGTTTTTTGATGAAAAGAAGACTTTAAGAGTAAAAATTTATTCTGGCTCGACAAAGTCGGATTCAATTGAAATGTTGAATTTCTTTTTTAACGACCGTGTAGGTATAGTTTCAGAAGAAAGGTACTTCACGCTCGAGGCTGAGGATACCACTGGAAAAATTTGGAAGAACGCACGCGTCCTTGCTGAGCGAGGGGTTGATACATATCCCTCAGGTGCGGTTTTAGAGCTTGCCCTCAATAACGCCCGATCGTTTTCAAAGCTTAAACATTCAGTCATTGGTGGCAGTGCACTGATAACTGTAAATGGCAACTATCGATTGCCATTCAATGAGTACGTTGACAATGGAAAAGGGTCGATGGAGCTGGCAAAATTATCTCTCTCGCAAGGGACAAAAACTATCGAGATAGTGCAAAAGAACAGCAAGCTAGATATTAACATTGTAGACAGCGAAGACCCCGTAGAGTTAGATTCACTTTTTCATCTACTAGAAGGAATCAGTATCGCCATCGGTCAGCTTTTAGAAGCTTCATTTATAATTGCAAGAAATGGAGTCGCCTACGAAGCTTACATTCAAGGGAGAGCCACCGAAAATATTTACACACTGGCCAAGCCTATAGTTGATATTTTTCCAAGCAGAGAGACCGGGCTGAATAATTTCTTGCAGATGTACATGAAGGCCAGACCTAGAGGTCTTAATCATTTGGCAAATTATTGGAATCGACTTAAAGATATATCTAAGGCAAATACTGAAGCTGCGGCGCTAGTGCTCTGCGTAAATATAGAGGGCATGGTAAAAAACTATTTTTCGACTAGCATAGATCTAGATGAGAAAACCCTGAAGGAGATTTCTGACACTCAAGAGTTCATTAAGAAGTCAGGGGGTAACATTCCAAAAGTTGGAGCAGATGCCATCCTAAATTTTTTAGGAAATCTGAAGACAAAGACAGTATCAGCCATTCTCTCGGACATGAGCGCATCCGGAGAGGTTGATAAAGCACACGTTAAAAGCTGGAAAAGTCTTCGGCATACTCTAGCTCATGCAGATAATGCAGTAATTTCGTCGGATAACTTTGAAAAATTTGTTTTTGACCTCCAGAACTGTCTAGCCCTATTCGGTAAGCTTATTGAGCTATGCGTAACTCATTTCAGTAATGACAGCATTATGACAGCTCTGGCGCTGGAAGGTCACGAAACGCTGGATTAGAGAGGCTAATCCCTGAACGATGTTGTATTCATAAAATACTTATAAGCTTCCACACAGGCTAGCATGAGGTTATGGTCTAACTGAAAGGCAGTTTATGGCCGAATACGGTCTGCCACAAGTAACCGCTACCGGCCAAAAGCGATCAGTCGTGGACATTCTCGTTTGTATTTGCTAAGTCTAGCGACAGCATTAAATTCAACATGTGAGGCATCCTCTCGTGGTGTTGCTCAGTTATCCGTGATCAGTAGTCAGGATCACTGTCATAGCTATCAGCGTTGTATTCGTCTATTGCAGATTGGGAATGCCTTACTCCAATCTCCACATTGCCCCAGTCTTTAACCATTTTTGCCGCGCCGTGAAAGCCGGGGAATAGAGTGGAGCCATCAACGCCCATCTTAGAACACAAATCCAACAATGCCGGCGCCTCGCTAACTGGTAGCGTCAGTTTAAAAAGCGGTGTGTAGCCACCTCTCGTATCGTAAATTTCTTGAACGTCCTCAAGCGCGTCAGGTGTGTATACGTCGTCTATACTGTAATCCTTCGCATGGTGAGCAGTGAACAAACCAGACTGTGCCGCTTGATTTTGACTTGTGCCTCCCGGTGGTCTAATGATCTTCAAGGTTTTCCAAAAAGGTGCATAGGTGGTTTCCAGAGCCCATACAGCAATTTTAGGCATCCCCATAAAATCAATCTCAAAGCTAGCTGAGGATGCAGCAAAGTAACATGCAACGAAGCTTCTATCAGTCCAGTCTAGGAGACGCGTTGGCACTTCGTAGTGTTGAGCTATCGCCATGATTTGGTGCATTTCTTGCTGAGGCCATGGTAAAAGCCCACTAATGAATGTGTGTTGAGCAGATAGCAGTCTATCTCTGATCTGCTCTGTATATCCGGGTACAATCAATCCCGACCTATCACAGCCGTCTAAGAATTTCTTCAGGATGTCCAACTCAAAGCGAATCTGTCCTGAGCTTGATTTATCGAGCATTCTTCGAGGAGAGTCGTACCCAAATGAACCTTTGCCATTACGGCACACAGAAGGAGTTAGCTTATATTCGTCGCTTGGTTGGCCCCTGAAGACGTATTTCCCGTTTTTCCAAACTTCATTAAGAGGTGAAACGTAATCAAGCAGCTGACGCGCAGTCTCAAAGTGCTTTTCGATTGGGCTTCCCATCGTTCCTTGCTCCTTATTCCATTGATTGTATCCCATTGTACTGACCGCTAATCAGCAGCAACGGCTTAGAAGGCGTTCTGAGGCATTTTGAAAGAAAGGGCTAGACAAACGTTTGGGGGGCGCCCGCTACCGACCAGAAGCAGACGTTCGCAAAACAGATGCTTGTAATCCATATCAGTTCCCCTGGATGCAAAAATTGGAAATCAAGCCAAGGCTAATGGGGGTGAATCGAACGGCATTAACGAATTTTAGCCTTTGCTCCCATGTCGCAATAAAGATTCTATAATGGCGCCACTTTTCAATGATTTACTGAACAACTCATCCGACAACATATCTATATATTTTTTGTGATCAATAGCTTTTTCATGCTCTTCAATTAGATTGGCCATGAACTCGCTCTCAGTGCCTTCGCACTCTTCGGGAATTACAATGTACTGCGTAAAATTCATCGCCCGGTTAAAGTTCATTGAAGTATCTGACAATAAGGATTTGCACCGATCTATAATTAGGATCTCTGCCTCCACAAGCTCTTTTGGAAGAATTGGCATATTCAAAGCCAAGCACTCGGCATACTCATCGAAGGCTGATTTAGCAGAGTTATGATAAAGAGGCCACCGATCTTGATGCAGACTTCGATATACTGAATAATCCGACAACTCTTCTTGTTTGTCGTCTTCAATTTGAAACTTGAAGTAGTTGGTAGCTTCCTCCACCCACATATTGGTTATATCTGTCAGTTCTTTTATTTTTTTTATAGCCAAATAGTGCTTTTGATTAAGATTAAGGATGCTGTTGATTTTGACTTCTAGAAATTTAGACTGCTGACCTCCAAGTACCTCTAGCTGCGATTTAAAATTTGCGACTTCTATTTGGAGCTCTTTGTTTAAGTCGTTTTTTTTGTATTCAAGCTGACTCATTAATTGATTGTTTTTTTCTGCTAACGCAACTGCATGTTTAGCATCTACTTTCTTGAAAAACCAAGATTGCCCAAATTTTCCGACAACTGCGAGTGTCAGGCCGGACCCAACGAAGGCAGAGATTATCGGCTTTAGTATCTCCCAGGTTTCGGACACTATTGGATTTCCTCAAGGTGGATTGTACAAAATTATTAATCGTAACTTGTTGCTTGACCAAAAAAATAAGCAGTATGCCTTTTGAACTTTTATGTTGAAGTGGTGAATGGCTACTGGGAATTCTTTGAGGTTCCTTATGATATACCCTCGGACAAGAGGTCTTCTTCATTCGTGCAGCTAATCGAAAGTAGCTACAGCGTTAATTCACACAAGTAGCTACAGGTGCTTCATTGATTCTTTAACATAATTATGGGCGAATGCACAGCTTTTCGTAATTCATTAACTCTAATGGGTTAATGTTGTCAAAGCCCCATTTTGGCACATAGACTGCCTGGCTTTTTAAGCCTTCAACAAAATCGGCAAAATCCGATTTCGATTTTACACCAAGTAGTTTTGATATCCGATCAAAATAACTCTTGGATTCCGCACGAAGGAAAATTTCAAAAGCGCCCCCATGAAAAGATTTGTAAACTAATGATTCTGGCCACCATTCTTGTCGACGATTTTCTGAGAGGCCTTGTAGAGACTCTTTAAGGTATAGTAAAAAATCCGCTTGCATCAAACTGTTGAATGACAATCCTGAATCCGCGCATCGCTCTTTTAGTAAGTCAGCATGTACGGACAAACGTCGCAGATTTAGTCTATTATTTCGATGGCTCAATGACTCTAAATAGTTTCTGAAGATGCCAAAAGAGTGCATTTTGCTTTGCCCATGGTTTTCACCGTCAGAAAAATATCGCTGACTTGTTAGGTTGTCCACCAAGTCATATCGCTCATGCTTTAGCAGAACTCCGATACATACAATGAATGCTTCTTGAATAATAAATTTAAAATTATCCCAATCCCACTTGTGATAGCTTGTTATATTCTCAGGTCTATCTAGGTATGGGATCAGTGACTCGAAAAATTTATGTATGATTGGCCCGGCGCCGTTAGAATGATCATATTGGGCAATGGTTGCAAAGACTTCTACAAGTTCATTCCTTGCTGGAAAGAACTGCTCGATGCTGTCGACGACCTTTTGGTCAAAATCAGTTGCCCCTTGACTTGGAGACAATCTAAATCTGATAAGGTTTTTCGAAAATAAGTTAAAATACTCAACTAGCGCTCCACCGGCATGAGGTCTTGAGTTTTTCAGGGCATCAATTAAGCGTCTGTGAGTCACAGAAGTCCCTAATGAGATGGAGGCTTCTTCATCTAGAAAGGCAGGCTTCTTTCCAATCTCCGGCTTTATATTTAGTGGTTTGTCATAGATCCAACGTAGCAGTTGCTCGAAATTGCTACCGTAGAGATCTTCGTCGGAAAGATCTATGTAGATTCGTGACTTATAGAAAATCGGTAGCTTTGCTTTTCCTTCTTGATCTCTACTTGCGATAACTGCAACGAACTTATTCTGATCTACACTTTCATATACCTCTGAGGATATTATTTGTGTTTCTGTTCCGACGCCACCAGATCTTTTATTGGCTTTTTCGCCATACTGCTCATCCAGTACCATGATCACTTTTTTTATGCTTTCATCCGAAACCATTTTTTCCATGAAGGCATTAGCGTCGTGCCCTTCTTTCAGATCCCATTTGTCTAGTATTACGTCCACACCGTTTTCGCGTAGCTCCGTTCCTAAGCGAAGGACCCAGTTTTGGTGCTCTGGAGTAGACCAACTGTAAGAAATAAACAGTCTTGGTTCTGACATGAAAAAATCCTTTTAGATGCTAGGGTATCTGTTGGCCAATAGGTAATCGCGACAAGTAGCATTGGTTTGTCTTCGAGACAGAACCGACGCTACTCATTTGCCATCAATATGTCTACTGTCAACCCCTCTGACGTTCTCTGTGGAAAAGCTGCAACGGCCTGACACTAGACTTTGCAGACAGGCTCGACCGGACCTGATCCGAGGGATCTTTTTTTGTCAGGATCGGCCCGTGATTGAAGGGCCGCCGATAGCGGTAGCGTACGAGCGTCCGCTTTTGGCCGTATGCAGTCGCATGGGAATGTCCGTTTCTGGCCGTAAGCGGAGATTCCGGGGCCCAGAAATCCATGCTACTGGCTATTGCGCAAGCCCAGGCGGACCGGGTCTATTGATTTCTGATAAGGTCGCGTTCATAGACGATCATGACAAGGAGTCAATTGTGGCGAAGCCCGCAGCACGTTTAACCGATCCGACAAGTTGCCCAATGCCAGGGCACGGTGCCCAATCCATTGCGTCCGGCTCTCCCGATGTTTTCTTCGATGGTCTTGCCGCCGCTCGAAAGGGCGATACCTGCACGTGCGGTAGCGCGTTGGTTTCCGGCGTCTCAGCGACCGTTTTTATCAACGGGAAAAACGCAGCTTTGGTTGATACTGTCGGAACGCATGGTGACGTCGTAGTCGGCGGCTCCGGCACCGTAATCATCGGTGATTCGCATACGCCTGCTCCGTTCGTCCCTCCCATGCCTCTTGCGATCAAGAAGACCTACGGTCAAGCGTTCAGCGTTACCGACAGCGAAACGGGTACTCCGTTGGCTTTCCGTGACTTCTTGGCGACGGTCAACGGTGTAGAAACCACAGGCATTACCGACGCTAACGGTATTGCTCACGTTAAGACGCCGTCCCCCGATGCGAAAATTTCGCTGCACGTCATGTTCAGCGCTCCGGCACGTACACTCCATGAGCTGGCGGAGGGCGTGTGATGACAAACCTATTCGCAACTCAAGCGACCGCCCAGGAAATCAAGCCAGGCGAGCTCATGTGTCCGATACCGATTACCGTAAATGACCGGGCTGCAACGCGCGAAGCGATCATCAAAAAGGTCCGTTCATTGAACACGACGTTCGTAGAGCGTTCTTCGTGGGGAGCCGTGAAGGGCAAGCCAGATATGGTGATGGACTGGGACTACACCATGATCGCCCTCCACCACGCCGGCCGCAGCCATAGCTGCACACCTGGTGCCGAGCAGATGCAGGAAATCCAGAAGGGGCACCTAAGCCAGAAATACGACGATATCGGGTATCACTTCGGCATCGATTGCACGGGGCAAGTCTACGAGGGGCGCGACATTCGGCTTCAAGGTTCGAGTGTCTTGAAATTCAATACAGGCTTGATCGGCATTGTGTTGCTGGAGAACCTAACGACACCAGAAGAGGGCGGGGATTGGGTCGCCAAGGGCCGGGTTGCGCTCGACACCCTCGGATACAGCACGACCAATGTGATACCTGCTGCTCAGATCACCGCGTTGATGCATCTGATCGACGCGCTTAAAAGTGTATTTGTGATCAAGCATTTTGGCGGTCACCGGGAATACCCAGGTCAAGCATCTGAAGGCAAGATCTGTCCCGGAAATATCGGCATGGAGTTGGTCAGGAATCTCAGAGCAAAAACTCAACTACTCCCACCTCCGGCGCCGCAACAATGAAGAAACTGATAGCCCTGATAGTTCTGGTTCTGGTGACAGTGCTTTACGTTGGGTATTACGAAGCGCTTGAGGATGGGGATATCGAAACGATCCTGTTCATCAAGAAGCATCCGACGTTTCAGATGAAGTTTTACAATATCCACGCCAATGACGGGGAGATTCGTCAAGTCGAACGACTCACGGAGCAGGAGCGTAAGTGGATCGTTGATTACTGCAGGTATCGGCTCGGCATCGACACCGATCTGAAAACGCAAGATGACGTTGAAATTTGCAGGAAGAAATAGCTCAGCAGATAAAAAAGGCCTCTTAGAGGCCTTTTACTCAAGCTGCGTTATTTGCGAACCCAGCTTTCCACTTCGTCGGAACCGTGCTTGGTTTTCCACTCTTTGAGCGTCTTGTGGTTACCGCCTTTGGTTTCAACCACTTCACCGGTATGCGGATTCTTGTAGGCCTTCAGCTCGCGAGGCTTGCGTTTGCCAGGTGGCGCCGCTGGTGTTGAAGCGCGTTTCGTGCTCTGCGGATCCAGCAGGTTGATGATGTGCCTGAGGCTGAAACCGTACTGATCGAGCAGTTCGCGCAGCTTGGTTTCGAACTCGATCTCTTTTTTCAACGCGCCATCGCTCTTCAGTGCTTCCAAAGCTTGAAGCTGTTCGGCGAGGTGTTTCTCAAGCTGGCGGTATTCGGCGAGTTTGGACATGTGAATTCCTTGTTGTGTTTTAGCGATATCTATCTGAAGTGTATTACAGCACGGAGTTCAGCTCACTTGCGCCCCTTCAACTGCTCTTCGATGTAGCTCATTTCGTTCTTGATCAAGTTGACCGTCAGTGTCTGAACATTCGAGACCTTGCCGGTTTTGATGTCCACGATTTTCATCAGCGCATTCAGGTGGTTTTTTCGCGCCTTCAAAGTGTCGGTCCAGTTCGCGCTGCTCAGTATTGGAGTGATCATGATCTTTGTCCTGATGGGGTTCTAAACAGCCCGCGTGAGCGGGCTGCTTCGGGTTCAAGCGGCCAGCAGATCCTCTGCGCTGATGGAGCGGGCTGCGGTGACTAGGTCTGAGTGACGAAGATCCAAATGGAAAGGACCGAATTGAGGTATATCGAGCTTGGAGAAACCATATCCCGAGTACCCTCGGGCGTAGTCCGCCGCGAGTATCCGTGCGCCCAGGGCTACCAAGTGTTCCGCAGCGGCGTTCCACTGTTCTTCCAGAGTCAGCTTTACAGCGCTCAGGGCCGATTCTTTTGCATCGTTCTCCCGCTGCTGTGCAGTGGCGATTTGCGCTTCAAGGGAGTCGAGCTCAGCCTGCAAGGCCTCCATGATGAGTTCCTGTCTTCTGACATGCTCATCGGTGGCGGCGAGTTGTTTGGCTGCCTTCTGCATTTCGCTGTTAGCGGATTTCTCTCCGTCGCTATCACCACTCGCAAGGCTACGTGCATACAGGCTTGCAGCATCTCGCTCTGCCTGCTGTGCCTTCTCCAGCGATTGCTGCGCATCCGACTGAATGGTCTGAAGGCGTTGGCTCAGATGCGATTGTGTCTGCTTCAGCGCTTCGACTTCGGCAGCCGCTTCGGACATGGTCTGGATCGACTGTGCTTTGATGTCTTCGACTTGTTCAATGCGCTCCAAGTAAGCCATCTTCTCTTCGATACGACTGATCGCGGATGGAATTGCTCGCAAGCGGCATTCGGCACTGGAGTATCGGTCCATGGCGGCACTCCTTTCAGGGCTTCCTATCATGTTGCCGATTGGACTGTAGTTGTTAGGCGCATTGCTCCATTCGGCGTGCAAGATGGGAAGACTGTTTTGAATGGTTTCTCGCTCTGCAATCAAAGCGGCGAGTTGATGTTTCAGTTCATTCATTGTCATGTTCGTTGTCCTTGATGAGTGTGATTGAGTGATTCGGCTGGCGAGGCCGGGAATGGCCGGCGCTACCTCGATCAGCTGAGATGCCCTCAGGCAGCCCGAGCCTCGGCGTCATCCGTTCCCGGAATCGCCTTCACGATGTAGCAGCGTTGTTGGCCGAGGCCGGGCAAACGAACCAGACTCGATGCTTTGCCGTCGCTGCTCGGTTCCAGCACACCGCGCTGCAGGAGCTCCTTGTTCACTGCCGTTAAGTTCATGCCGCGGAAGATCTCCGAACGCCACGCCTCGGTCAGCACGTAATAGGTGTTGGTGGTGTGCATGGTGTCGCCCATGCCGTGTTCCAGCGTCTTGCGAAAGCCGAGGCGGTCGATGGTGCGCGGGCCGTGTTCATCGATTTTGGCCGCTGCCGATTCCCAGCGAGTGAAGCGACTTTCGCCGAAGCGCTCGATGACCTGGCGCAGCCGCGCCAAAATCGCATCGCCTTCGAAGTTTCCGGCGCCGCCACGCTCGTTCAGCCATGCGTTCAAGCACACCCGAGCGGCCGTGGTGGCCGTGCCGTCCGGCCAACCGGTGATGCCCATCGCGGTGGCCAGCTCGCCAGCGGCCGCCGCGAGACCGAAGCGCGCCGCAGCACGGTGTGCCTGTCCACTGGCAGAGGCGGGGAGCGCTTTGGCTATAAAGCCTTCCAGCGTGCGGCGCAGGATTGCCGCCCAGCCGTGGCGTTTGCCGGGTTCGCACAGCGCGGTCAAGAGCGCGGTCAGCGGCGTGCCGTAGTAGTTCGCCACACGGGCCTTGAGTGCGTCGGATAGGGCGGCGGCATCCTCGAAACCGTTGAGCGTGTCGAACATACCAAGGCCTTTGCTGGCATCGGCCGGGACGGCGAGCATTCGCACCTCCATACCGGCTTTCAGTTCCTTGTTTGCTTCGGCCATGTGCTGGGCCAAGGTCTTCTCGCCGGTTGAGAGAAACAGCAGACGCCATTCCTGCACCTGCCGGCCCGCTTGACCTCGATCATTGGCGCGGGCCTTGCCGGTGCCGTTGCCGAGCATGTACACCGTCTCGCCGATGATGCGGGCATCACACATGCCGATTTCATCGAGCACCAGAAGCCCGTCCGAGTGCGCGGCAGCGATCGATTCCAACGCGTTGTCGGTCGAGCGCCACGAGCGCACCAGACGCGGCCCGCCGTAGATTGAGGCGGCAACTTGCAGGTGCGTGGTCTTGCCGCCGGAGCTATCGCCGTACAGGTGAAAGCCGCCCGATTCGTGGCCCAGCATGTGCAACAGGGGACCGGCGAAGGCGACGCCGACGACAAACGCCAAGCGATGGTTGCCGATACACAGCGCGCCGATCTGCTGTTGCCATTGCTCCAACGTGCCCGCTTCGCTGATCGGCGGAAGCTGCGCGCCGGCCTCGTAGAAGTGCAGGTGTTCCGCGTGCATGCCGACCTGCTGCTCGGGCAACAGAAAGGCGTTGTCATGCCAACCCAAACGGGTGACCAGTCGCGCTCGTTGCGCGCTGTCGAAGCCGCCCAGGTAGCTCTGCAAATCGTTGCGAGCGTTGCGCCCCGAGCGGCTGCCGGCCAGACGCAACCCCATGTCTACCAACGGGCCGAGCACGTCCTTGCCGAAGTCGCCGGTCATGGTGCGTGCCGGGATGTTCCAGCGTTTCTTGGTGCCGTCGGGATCGTCGAACTCGACCAGCAAACCCCAGTTGTGGCCCTTCTCGTCACGGGTACGCGCAAGGATTGCCAGTGGCGAACACACCGGGCGTGCTTCACCGTCGTCGCCTGCGTAGAACACTCCCTCGGGCGTCAGGCGAAAGCCTCCCGGCATCAGGTCGTTTTTCGATTTTGCCGGGCGCTTGGCTGCTGCTTTGGGTTTCGCTTCCGGCTCTGGTTCCGGCGTGGGTTCTACCGGGGCAACTACCGGTTTTTCTTCGATCACGCCGAACAGCTCGCCGCCGCTTTCCAGCTCGGTAAAATGCGCAGCGGTCCAGCCTTTGCCGAGCGCATCGGCGGCATCCTCGCCGTCATCCCATTGACCACCTTTGGCGAACGCGGCGCGGTCGTTCTTCAGCGTCGGCTTTCGTTTGAACACCTCCAGCGCAATGACCCGGACCGAGGCCGCGCCGATTTCGCGCAGCTTTTCGGCAACGGTGGCCATGCAGGCTTTACCGCTGTCGTCGTTGTCCGGCCACAACACCACGTCGCGTCCCTTGAGCGGCGTCAGGTCGGCTTTGTGCCAGGAGTTGGAGCCGTTCGGCCAGCAGGTGGCCACGTAGGTCGGCAACAGCTCGGCGGCGGCATCGGCCGCTTTCTCGCCTTCGCACAGAACCACTGGTGCGTCAGCACTCTGGGCCAGTTCATCAAGGCGTAGGAGCGGACGCGGATCCGGCAGACCCTGCCAGCGCCATTGTGTGGTTTGACCATCGGAGCGCTGACACCACGTCAGGGGCGCAAAGACCTTCTTCGGCTTGCCGTCCTCATCCGGGCCGAGGTCGAAGCGATACAGCGCCATGAGTGGCTGACCCTGTGCATCGCGATAGATCCACACCTTCGACGGTACGCCCTGATCACGGTGCTTGGCCGGGCACTTGTTCATGGCCTCGGTCGGGATCGGCTGGATGGCGTTCCATGTCGGCGCCTTGGGCTTAGTCGAGGCGACCGTGATCTTAGCGGCGCCGGGCGCAACGTTTAGCCAATCTGCCAACTTGTTGCACGCTTCGACGTCGGTGCCGCCGTCCAGATAGCGCACCAGATCAATCAGGTCGCCGCCTTTGTCGCCGGTGGCGAAGTCGGCCCAGGTGCCCTTGCTCAAATTGACCTTGAGCGAACCGGCGCGCTTGTCGCTGCGGGTAGGATTCGGGGCTGTGTATTCCTTGCCGCCGTCCACACGCTTGCCGTTGGACAGCCAATGCGACAGGACACGATCAATGTCTTTCAGTGCGGCGGCTTTCACGTCGGCAAAGCTTGGACGTTTCGCGGTGCTATTCGGGCGTTGGCTCATGTGTCAGCCCTCGGCAGAAACAGCGCGTCGTTGATGTCGTCGATCAGCGCTTTCGCCATCTCGCCCAGGTACAGGGCGGGCCAACTGAAACGCTCGCCGTGGTCACTCATGGCCGCGTCGAAGTTGAGCTGGTTCGCGTGATGTTGCAGCAACGACACCATCTCCAGCGCGTCTTCGACGGGTACACCGGCATTCACTCGAAACAGCTTCAGGTCGGTGGCATTAACGCGAGAAAAGGTAGCGTGGCCCGGTGTGGTGGAAATGCTCATAGCGCACCGCCTTTTTGCACCGCAGGGGCCGAAGTGTTGTCACCGTGCATAGCCAGTGTTTTGATCAGGCCGAGGGTGCCGCGCACGTCCCAGAGGACGGCGGCAATGACGTGATTGGCAAGGCGTGAGGATTCGTTTTCGAAGTGATCCTCCAGCAGCGTCAGCACCGAGTCAGCACGGTCAATGGCGCAGGTGATGGCATCGATAGGTACGCCGGCTTCGGCGGTTGGATTCACGCAGAGCAGATCTTCGGGCAGGGCAAAACTCAGGGCGTTGTTCATTGGGCACCGCCTGCGGTTTCGAGTGCGCGGGCTTTGGCCATGTGAGCGTTGTAGCGGGAGAGGCGTGTAGCGAGGCTGGAGTTGGCGTGTAAAGCGGCGAGAGCCATTGCACGGTGTGCAGCGGCGCGAATTTTGGACGGATTGAGGGCGTGCATCTGGCGAAGCTCCTATTGTTGAGGAGCTGCCACGTTCGTTACCAAGCGAATGGGTGGCAGCTGTGCGCAGGTTGGTAAACCGGGACAATAGGAACCCGGCAGACCCGAAGGTCTCCCACGCACAGCCGCCATAAAACGGATTCGCGGGCGCAAAAAAAGCGCCTGCAAAAGAGATATGGGCGCTGTTGCGCCTATTGTTCAACGGGTTACCAAGCCCGGTCGCTGAGTTTGCAGCGACGGCCAGAGAGTAACGTCCGTTTTTGGAAAGTGCAACTGCGCTGATGTCTTGCGGATTTTTCAGGTGCGGCATAAATTGTTCGGGCATGTAGATTGACCTCAACGCCTCCGGATCGCCCCCGGAGGCGTTTTCGTTTCAGGCGTGAGCTTCCCAGCGCAGGGAGATAGTGGGCAGATATCCAGCCTCAATCAGGGCATGGGCATCTTCGTAAGCGTCAATCTGCTGGCCTTCATCCACGACCACTACGCCGAACTTTTCGCAGTGAAGTGCGAGGAGGCACCAGGTGCCGTCTGCCCATTTGAGTACGCTAACCACGCGCCCTTTTTTTTCTTCACTACTGCGAAAGCGTTCGAAGCGCTGCATGGTTTGGGAGGTGAAACCAACGCCACGAAGAATCGAAAACGGATGCATCAGTGCTCTGCTGGCGATCTTGATATTCATGCGGCCACCTTGTTTCGAGCCGCGATGCGTGCACGATTCCAATTCAAAACTTCAGCCAATACCCAAGCCACAGGCGCGCCTCGGGCGTTGCTATCGGTGAGCTTCACTGCCTGCGGAAACCCGCTCTCTGGCTGGTTCATGAGCTTGTAAACGGTTGCGCGTCCCACGCCTGTCAAAGCCATGACCTGATTAATGCGAATCAACGTTGCGGAGGGATCGTAGCGACCAATATCCAAGCCGCTCGCATTGGCCGGCCGGGGTGCAGAATTGGCTGTGCTGATTTGATCGATGATGGTGGTGGGGGTCGCCGGGATTTCGAGGATCTTCGTGTTGGGTTTGCAGTCATTCACTCCGCTCGCCCTCCCGCTATTGCGGCAGACGAGCGAACGCAGCTTTCAAGCCAAGCGGTGACGTCTTGGAGCCGATACCGTACGCGTGATCCTGTTTTCACGTAAGGCAGTGAATTGGCACGTGAGCTGAGCCATGCGGCAAGCGTTCGGCTGGACAAACCCAATGCATCCGCAACCTGTTCGGTAGTGAGCAGTTCGGTAGCTGGGTGAGTAGAGGAGGATGGGGTTAAAGCGTTGTGGATCGTCATAGGGAGTTACCTGTCGTAGTTCGTACAGGTACTAGCTATGTAAACCAATAGTGGATTTTTAAAAACAGTATTTTCGATCAGTTCTGAGCCTGATTCTGTTCAGAGGTAGAGTAGTTTTTCATGATCGCTGCAAAGTTTTAGTTTTTTGCCGGGCCGTCCCACCATGTCCCACTGGTTTTCTATACAGTGAAATTTTGTAGAACCAAAATTTTACCGGGACGGGTTTCCCGACGAACGGTATGGCTTCATGGGAGGAGTGGATTCAACAGCTTCTCCTCTGCTCGTCTCGCATTCCCCCTCCGCCCCACGTTTGAAGTGACCTCGCGACCCTTTTAAGGCTTGGAAATGTATGCCATCAGGCAACTGGGAGTTGAAGTCGGCGTTACACCAGTTGCCTTCGTTACACAGGGTGTACGCGTCGTCACTAAAACGTGTAGCGGCCGTGAGGGCCAATGATTCCGGGGCGTCCATGAGAGTCGTTACACCTGTGACACGCGTTACACCGATTTTCGGAGGGGTATGGGTGGCGTTTCAATGAACCCCTTCAAAACTCTCTTTGACGACATTCCCAATCGCCAGTTGATCGAGATAATCGGCATACCACTGCATCATGCTTGTACGCTGCTTAAGATAAACAGCTTTGTTGTAGACACCCGCGACCCCGTCTTTCATATGTGAGAGCTGGGCCTCGATGTGATTCTCGTCGAAGCCATGCTCATTGAGGATCGTGCTGGCAATGTGTCTAAATCCATGCCCAGTTTGTCGGCCCTCATACCCTAGGCGACGTAACGCCATCAGGAAAACAGTGTTGGAGCGAGCTTTGGTTGTATCACTACGACCGGGAAAAAGTAGCTGGTAGTTGCCTGTCAAAACATACAAATCTTTCAGCAGCGTCACGGCCTGGTGTGGAAGAGGTACCAAGTGTTCACGGCGACGTTTCATTCGTTCTGCGGGGATCGTCCAAATCGCTTTCTTCAGATCGAACTCCGTCCACCTTGCCTCACGAATTTCGGAAGGGCGGCAAGCCAGCATCGAGAGCAGGTGAAGACCGATGCGGATATCAATAGCGCTTGGATAAGAGCGGATCGCTCGGAGCAGAGGAGGTAGTTCCTCAGGCGACACATGAGCGTAGTTTTCCGCTGGTTTTGTCTGCAGAAATTTGTGCAATCCCTCCAGGGGGTTGTGTGTTGCTCGCCCGGTCACCCTAGCTAGGTCGTAAATTTCACGACACATCCCTCTTACACGACTGGTCTGCTCGATGATTCCTTTCCGTTCCATTGAGCGAAGAAAGTCCATCCACTCCATTGGAAGAATCTCGCGGTAGGAGCGCGTTCCGAAAACAGGGAAAACATGAAGCTCGAGAGCGCCGATAGTTCGGACTGCTGTTCCTGCGGTCCACCCTTTGCGTTTGGACGCATACCATTCCCGTGCAAGCTTCTCGAAGGTATTACTGGCGCTCTCCAATTCGGCGGCTTTTTTCGCCCGCATTGTTGCCAGTGGGTTACTTCCGTCAGCAGTGCTTGCCCTCAGGTCTGATGCTTTCTGACGAGCTGCCGAACCGGACACCGCCGGGTAACTACCCAACCCGATCCATGACCATTTTCCGTCGGCCTTCTTGTATCGAAGCTGCCACGACTTCTTCCCATCCGGCCGCACCCGGAGATAGACGTTGTTGCCGTCGTGCTCTCGGTACTCCTTGGAGTCGGCTTCTAGGCTCGCTATGACTGTGTCTGCGAGAGGACGCCGCTTGATTTCAGTCCGTTTCATTTCCTTGTACCCATCAGTTTCAATCTGTATCCGTGGTACATGAAAGGATACAGGGCACATTGGGATAGGGGTAGACAAGGACGGATAGCCAGAAACAAGGAAGCCCGCACAGGGCGGGCTTCTTGGGGTGTTTCGTAGACTGTCTGAGACAGGTCTAGATTGCTATTTGGTGGAGCCGGGGGGATTTGAACCCCCGTCCGCCAGTACTCCGCTGTCGGTACTACATGCGTAGCCGTGTCTATTAAGTTAACCCTCAGCGACCCGACGGGCAGGGTGCTTTGGGCGAGTTGTGTAAGTTTTAGCCGCTTCGTCCACAACGTACTGCACGGCGATTCTGTTCTATATGACAATCATTTTGGGTTTACAGACATCCCCTGATGATTGCTGGACCCGAAGGTACCAGGAGTGCATGTCAGCTGCAATTAAGCAGCGAGAGCAGCACCGTATTGGTCGTCATTGGCAACTATAAGTAGTTGCAACAGTGGATTTACGACTTCTGTTACCAAGTCGGCATGCACCTAGAGTTTCGCAACCGGCGTCGAATCCTGAACGGCCCCGAACTCATTGCCCGGTACATCTGTTCGAGCAACAAGCACGCGCAGTGTACGCCAAACGGCCCGCAAGGCCAACCCGAAGGTTGGCCTCAGCTTCGATCAGTTGTTGGTTCCGCTGGTTTTGCGGATTTCCAGAATGGTTTGCTGGGTTTCAGCCACGCATTCGTCGATCTTGCCCTGGGCTTTGAGTGCCTGGGCCTTCTGCACACTGGCCTCTACCCGTTGACTCAGGTCAGGCGACGACATGGCTTGGGCCTTGGCGTTGTTGATGGTTTGCAGATTGGCATCGCACAAGTCAGCAGGCTTGTCAGCAGCAAAGGACGTGGAAGCCATCATCGAGGCAGTAACGAACAGACCTAACAGTACAGAACGTTTCATGTGTATCTCCTTGAACTGAGGGATCCAGACTTCGCTGGCCGTCAGGACGGGCGACCGAATGGAGGAAAAGCCCCGATTGTTCGGGGCCTGTTCTGTGGACTGCGCTCAATCGCAAGGGTTCTATTTTTCTTCACACGGCGGTTGCGGGGGCTTTGGCCCTGGTCACCCGATCCACCAGGTACACCAGGCCGTGGTAGTCGATTCCGCCGTGTTGCGTCAGGCCGATCTCACAGGTGCGGCTGGTGGAAATCCCTTCGCTGCACTGTTGCACCGCATCCTTGAGCGTTCGCAGCGAATGGCTGTTGAGTTCCGGCGTGGTGAAACCCTTGTCGCCGGCGAAACCACAGCAGTGAATGCCTTCCGGGATCACCACGTTCTTACTGCATTTGCGCGCCAGTTCGATCAGCGCCTGGCTTTCCCCAAGGTGCTGAGTGCTGCAGGTCACGTGAACGGCAATCGGTGCTTCCTGCGGCGTGAAGTCGAGCCGGTCCATCAGATGCGTACGGATGAATCGCACGGGGTCGTACAGATCCAGGCGAACATTTCCCACATCCTGCACCAGCCGCAACGTGCAGGGGCTGGTGTCGCAGTAGATCGGATCAAGCCCGCCGCGACTGGCCTGAAGCAATGCACCGATCAGTTCCTGACGCTTGTGTTCGGCCTGCTCGGCATAGCCCTTGGACGCGAAAGGCTGACCGCAGCAGAGGTTGTCCAGATTGTCCGGGAACACCACCTGATAACCGGCCTTCTCCAGCAGACCACGGGTTTTGTCGTACAGCGACATCTGCTCTTTGTCGCCCGCCGCCGGCCCCATTACCCGCGAGACGCAGGCTGCCAGATACACGACGCGCGGACGCTCGTCCGACACGGCCGGGCTGAAGCGGATGGCTTTTTCCGGCTGTGGCATCGCGTTGGTCCACAGCGGCACCTGACCTTTGGACAGCCGCGTCAGGGTCGCTGAAAGCTTCGCCAGGCGTGGTGCACCCAACAACATTCGCGCACCGTTGGCCACATGCAGGGTGAAGCGCGCACCTTGCAGGGTGGTGGCGAAATTTCCTTCGATCAGGTTGGCGGTTTTCGTATGGGTTGCGTGATGGCCGCGAAGCTTTTTCACCAGCTCACCGGTATTGATGCCTACAGGACAGCGTTGCGCACACAAACCGGTCGCGGCGCAGGTATCGATGCCTTGGTACTCGTAGGCTTTTTCCAGTTCGGTGGTGTCGATCCCGGCGCGCTTTCGCGCTTGAATATCGCGCCAGATCACGATGCGCTGGCGCGGGCTCAGGGTCAGGCCTTTCGAGGGGCAGACCGGCTCGCAGAAACCGCACTCGATGCATTTATCCACAATCTCGTCGGCCGCCGGCAGCGGTTTCAGGTGCTTGAGGTGGATCTGCGGGTCTTCGCTGAGCACCACGTCCGGATTGAGAATGCCGTTGGGGTCGAGCAGGCGTTTGAGCTGCCACATCAACTGATAGGCGTCGCTGCCCCATTCCAGTTCAACGAAGGGCGCCATGTTGCGTCCGGTGCCGTGTTCCGCTTTCAGCGAGCCGCCGAACTCCACGGCCACCAATTGCGCCACGTCGTCCATGAACGCCTGATAGCGTGCGACTTCTTCCGCGCTGTTGAAGCCTTGGGTGAAGACGAAGTGCAGATTGCCTTCCAGCGCGTGTCCGAAAAGGATCGCTTCGTCGTAGTGATGTTTGTCGAACAGCTCGATCAGACGGTTCACGCCGATCGCCAGTTGTTCCACCGGGAAGGTCACGTCTTCGATGATCACCGTGGTGCCGGTCTTGCGCACGGCGCCGACGGCGGGGAAGGTGTCCTTGCGGATTGCCCAGAGTCGGGCGTTTTCGACCGGGTCTTCGGTGAAGTCGACCTGCTTTTCCACCGGGAAATCGCCGAGCGACGCCATGATTTGCGCCAGTTGTTCCTGTAGCAAAGTGGAAGAGGCGGCGCGGGATTCGATCAGCAGTGCGCAGGCATTGTTCGACAGCTGCTGTACGAAATCCGGCATCCCGGGTTTGTCCTGCACCGAGCGCAGGCTGCGGCGGTCGAGCAATTCCACGGCGGACACCGGTTGGCTTTTCAGCACGGTGACCGCGTTGCAGCAGGTTTCCACGTCCGGGAAAACGATCAGTGCCGAGGCCTTGTTCGGGTGGTCGATCACGGTGTCGTAAGTCACCGCGCTGATGAAACCGAGGGTGCCTTCGGAGCCGACCAGCAAGTGGCTCAAGATATCCACAGGCTCATCGAAATCCACCAGGGCGTTGAGCGACAGGCCGGTGGTATTTTTCAGACGGTATTTGTGGCGGATTCGCGCGGCCAGTTCGGCATTGGCGCGGGTCTCGCGGCCCAAGGTCGCCAGACGTTCCAGCAATTCACTGTGGCTGACTCGAAACGCCTCGACGCTGGCGGCATCTTCGGTGTCGAGTCGGGTGCCGTCGGCCAGCACCAGACGAATCCCGGCCAGCGTGTGGTAGGTATTTTGCGCAGTGCCGCAGCACATGCCGCTGGCGTTGTTGGCGACGATGCCGCCAATCTTGCAGGCGTTGATCGACGCCGGATCCGGACCGATCTTGCGCCCGAATGGCGCGAGCCATGCGTTGGCCTGGGCACCGATGACGCCCGGTTGCAGGCGGATTTGCGTGCCTTGTCCTCGGATTTCCCGGGCGTTCCAGTTATCCCCAAGCACGATCAACACCGAATCACTGATCGCCTGGCCGGACAGGCTGGTGCCGGCGGCGCGGAAGGTCACCGGGACCTGATCGCGCTGGGCCAGTTTCAGCAGCGCTACCACTTCATCTTCGGATTCGACGCGGATCACCAGTTGTGGAATCAACCGGTAGAAGCTGGCGTCGGTGCCGAAGGCCAGGGTCGACAGCGGATCGTCGAAACGCCGTTCGGCTGGAATCAGTTGCTGCGCATCGCGCAGGAAAGTCGCCGGTAAGGTCATTGGTCCTCCAGGATCAACACCACCAGGTCTTTCGGGCCGTGGGCGCCGTAAGCCAGGACTTGTTCGATGTCGGCGGTTTTTGACGGGCCGGACACCAGCAGCGCATTGGTCGGCATGCCTTGGGCCCACTCGAATTCCTGCTGCACCTGATAGAAGTTGTCGCGGATCTGGCTGGCCTTGAGCAGGGCGTAATGCACCGGCGGCACCAGGCTCATCAGCCGTGGTTCTTCGCGGGTTGGCCAGAGAATCAGGCTGCCGGTGGCGGCAATGGCGCCGAGGGTGCCGGTCAGGCTGGCCGGGGTGTCGTTGAACAACTCGGCTTTCCACTCTTCCATCGGCCGGTCGTAGGACTTCAGCGTCGGCAGATCAGGATTGTTCGCCCAGTGCTGTGAGATGCGCTGCCCATGAGGCGTAGTCGGTGCAATCAGCAGACTCGGCAACTGGCGGTCGCGCAGTAATTGCGCCAGCAGCGCCGGCCACGCTTCAGCAGAAGTCAGGTGGATTTCGGTGTGCACCGCTTCCATCAGTTTGCGCAGTTGCGGGATCCGTTGTTCGGCGCTGTAGGTGTAAGGCTGGGTTACCAGATCGACGTCGAAGTTGTCGGCAATCGGTGTGGTGCCGGTCAGACTGTTCCTTAACTTGCCGAGGATGTTTTGCTTGGCGCTCATCAACGGTCTCCTTGTTTGGCCAGGTGTTCGCGAGCCATGTCATGCAATGAGCGGGGGGCAGGTTTCGGAGCGCTGTGATTCTGCGTCCACGGCCCGACGTTGTTCGGCGCCAGTGCGCGCAGGCGCGTGGCGAAAAACGCAAACAGTCGATACAAAGTCGGCGAGCTATTGAGCTTCGCCCAGGCGTTCCAGATGAAGCGTTCCTTGCGCGAATACTTGCTGCCCTGGCCGCGCATCACTTGATGAGGACTGTCGGGGGCTTTGACGTTCTCTTCGCGCAGGCGGCGCAGCAGTGCGGGGATAGGAATTTTTACCGGACACACTTCACCGCAGGCGCCGCACAGCGAAGACGCGCTCGGGTGATCCGGGACTTTCGCCAGACCGACCATGTGCGGGGTGATGATTTTGCCGATCGGGCCGGGGTAGACCTCGCCGTAGGTGTGGCCGCCAACGCGGGTGTAGACCGGGCAATGATTCATGCAGGCGCCGCAGCGGATGCAGTTCAACGTCTGGCGCAGTTCGCTGTCGGCGAAGGCCTGGCTGCGACCGTTGTCGAGCAGTACCAGATGCACTTCCTGCGGGCCGTCGAGTTCATGTTCCTTGCGCGGGCCGGAGATCATGTTGACGTAGGTGGTGATCGGAATGCCCAGCGCCGAGCGGGTCAGCAATGACAGCAGCGGCACCACGTCGCGCAGGTTTTCCACGACTTTTTCGATGCCGGTGACGGCGATGTGCACCGGCGGCACGGTGGTGGTCATGCGGCCATTGCCTTCGTTTTCCACCAGCAGCAGAGTGCCGGTTTCGGCCACGGCGAAGTTGACGCCGGAGACGCCGATGTCCGCTTCGAAGAATTTCTGCCGCAGAACCCTGCGACCGATCTGTATGAGTTGGTCAACGTCCTTGGTGTATTCCACGCCAAGTTTGTCGTGGAACAAGGACGCGACCTGACCGGCATTCTTGTGGATTGCCGGCATGATTATGTGTGAAGGCTTCTCGTGGTCGAGCTGGACGATGTACTCCCCCATGTCGGACTCCAGACATTCAATGTCCCGAGCCTCGAGGAAATGGTTCATCTCCATCTCTTCGCTGACCATCGATTTGCCCTTGATCACTTGCCGCGCCTCGTGAGCGCGGATGATCGAAAGGACGATGCCATTGGCCTCGTCCACCGTTTCCGCCCAGTGCACTGTCACACCGTTGCGGGTCAGGTTCTGTTCCAGTTGCTCGAGCAGGTCGGGCAACTTGGAGAGCGCGCGGGCACGGATTGCATTGCCCAGTTCACGCAGGTGTTCTCTTTCGTGGGCATCGCTGAAAGCCGCTGCCCGCTTGGTCATCAGTGAATCCATCGCAGTGCGGAAGTTGTTCCGTAACTGCGAATCACCCAGTGCGTTGTGCGCCCGGGTGCGGAAATCTTCTTCTACGGCAACCGTAGGAATAATCGTGGAAGTGCTCATCGCGCACCTCCGGTTCGTTGCCAGAGGAAGCTCGCCAGGTGTTGCCCGCGCAGCGCTTCCTTCTGTTTTTCCAGCGAGCCGTTGATGTTCATCAGACAGCCGCAGTCGGCACTGAGTACCTGATGTGCGCCGGATTCCTTCAACGCCCGGGTCTTGTCAGCCACCATCGCGCCGGAAATATCTGGCATACGGACGCTGAATGTCCCACCGAAGCCACAGCATTCGCTTTCATGGTCGTGGTTGACCCGTTCCACGTTGCTCAACTGCGCCAACAACTCGCGGCCGTGCAGGTGGGTGTTCATTTCCCGCCGCGCCGAACACGAGGTGTGCAGCGCCACTTTGACCGGCTCGCCGCTGTCCTTGAGCTGCACCTTGCAGACGAACAGCAGGAACTCGGCCAATTCATAGGTGCGGGCCGCGAGGGCCTGAACCTGTTTCAGGGTTTGCGGCTCGTCCTTGAACAAGTCGGCGTAATGCTCGCGGATCATCCCGGCGCACGAACCCGACGGCACCACCACCGGAAAATCACCGTCAAACAGCGCCAGTTGCGAGCGCGCCACCGTACGTGCCTGCTCGGTGTAACCCGAGGTGTAGGCCGGTTGTCCGCAGCAGCTCTGCCCTTGCGGATAGTCGACCCGGATGCCTTCGCGTTCCAGCAAGTGGATCGCGTCCATCCCGGCTTCCGGGTAGAACAGGTCGACCACGCAGGTGCCGAACAGGTAGACCCGCGACGGTTTCTCGCTGGGGTATTGCCGGGGTTCAGGCAGTGGCGGTGCGACGCGAGTGGCGTTGGGCACAGCGTTGTAAAAAAGCTCGCTCATCAGGCGTGTCTCCGGGTGGGCCCGGTTATCCGTCTGTTGAGGCTGCCGAATATAGAGCGCGTTGCTTTCAGCAGCCTTACAGACCGGGTTGTGAATTGCTGACGCCGGAATCAAGAACCGGCGTCGGTTATTTCCATGTCGCTTGTAGTCTTAATGCACCAGCATGCCGGTGAACCAGTAGGCCTGGGCCAGGGTGATCAAGCCGACGATCGTGGCAAAGAATAGGCTGTGCTTGAGGGTGAAGCGGAACAGATCGGATTCCTTGCCCACCAGACCGGTCGCTGCGCAAGCCACGGCGATCGATTGTGGCGAAATCATCTTGCCGGTCACGCCGCCGCTGGTATTGGCCGCCACCAGCAAGGTGTCATTGACGCCGATCTGGTGTGCGGTGGTCGCTTGCAGCGAACTGAACAGGGCGTTGGACGAAGTATCGGAACCAGTCAGGAACACGCCCAGCCAGCCGAGGAACGGCGAGAAGAACGGGAATGCCGCGCCGGTTGCCGCCAGCACCAGAGCCATGGTCGAAGACATGCCGGAATAGTTGGTAACGAAGGCAAACGCCAGCACCATGCCGATGGACAGGATCGGCCAGCGAAGTTCGTAGAAGGTCTCTTTCAAAGTGGTCATACCAGTTTTGATGTTGATCTTCAGCACCAGCATCGAGATCAGTGCGGAGAAGAAAATCGCTGTTCCGGTCGCGGAAATCGGGTCGAGTTTGAACACGGCCGGAATCGCGGTCGGGGCGGCAACGATCGGTGCGGTTTTGATCACCAGTTGATCAAGGTGCGGGATCGCGAAGTTGAACACCCAGGCGTACATCGAACCGCCGGCGGCGAACATGGCCTTGAAAGGCTTGAGGGTCCAGATGGTCACCAGCACGGTGAGGATCAGGAACGGCGACCACGCCTTGAAAATTTCCCCGAGGCTGTAAGGCGAAGCGACGGTGGTGCGCTTCTGGCCGAAACCGCCGGCGCTGGCGATTACCACCGAAGCAGAAACGGCACCGGCAATGTGCTGGCCGGCGGCACGTTTTGGCTGCCAGACCTTGAGGAACAGGGTCAGCGAAATCAGGCTGGCCAGGGCTGACGTGATGTCCGGCAGTTCCGGGCCGATGAAGTTCGAAGTGAAGTACTGGGTGACGGCAAAGCTCAAGCCTGCAACCAGCGCCGCCGGCCAGGTTTCACGCACACCGCGCAGGCCATCCATCATGAACACCAGCCAGAACGGCACGAACAACGACAGCAGTGGCAACTGGCGGCCGGTCATTGCGCCGATCTTGAACGCGTCGATACCGGTGACTTGCCCGGCCACGATGATCGGAATCCCCAATGCGCCGAACGCCACCGGTGCGGTGTTGGCAATCAGGCACAGGCCGGCGGCGTACAGCGGATTGAAGCCGAGTCCCACCAGCAGCGCAGCGGTAATCGCCACTGGCGCACCGAAACCGGCGGCACCTTCCAGGAATGCTCCGAAGCAGAAACCGATCAGCAGCACCTGCAGACGCTGGTCGTCAGTGATCGACAGTACCGAGCTGCGGATGACCTCGAACTGACCGCTCTTGACCGTGAGTTTGTACAGAAACACCGCCGCCACAATGATCCAGGCAATCGGCCACAGACCATAAGCGAAGCCGTAACCGGCGGCGGCGAACGCCATGTCGACCGGCATCTGGAACGCGAAGATCGCCACGGCGATGGCCAGGGCGAGCGTGATGCTGCCGGCCACATGACCTTTGAGGCGGAACACCGCCAGGGCGAGGAAGAAGAAAACGATGGGGATGACGGCCGCGAGTGCGGACACGCCGAGACTGCCGAGCGGGCTGTAGAGCTGTTGCCAGGTTTGCATATGGGGTGGCCCCTAATTGTTGTTGGTCAGGCACTGTCAGCGTACTTGGGTAATTGGTAAGACCAATTTACAAGTGCTGTCGGCTAGGGTAAAAGCCTTGATATCGGTGTGTCAATTTGCCGCCCTAAAACTTTTGTCGAACAACCGGACGGCAAGTCGGAGTGCACCGGTTGAATTGGCGTCATCTGGCAGGTGTCGGCGCAGCGTCGATAGGCCAGAATAGAGAGCCCGGCGAGCGGTCGGGATGGTGGAGAGTTGAGTGATGGGGTTTGATCAGATACGTCAGCGCCGTTTGTCTGACGACATTGTCGAGCGACTGGAAGGGATGATTCTCGAGGGCACGCTGAAGTCCGGCGAACGTCTGCCGGCCGAGCGGACTTTGGCGGAACAGTTCGGCGTTTCCCGGCCCTCGTTGCGCGAGGCGATTCAGAAACTGGCGGCCAAGGGTTTGCTGGTGAGCAAGCAGGGCGGCGGCAACTATGTCGTGGAAAGTCTCGGTTCAACCTTCAGCGATCCGCTGCTGCAATTGCTGGAAAGCAATCCCGAGGCGCAGCGCGATCTGCTGGAATTTCGCCACACGCTGGAGGCATCGTGCGCCTATTACGCGGCATTGCGCGCCACGGATGTGGATCGTGAGCGGTTGACGACTGCGTTCGAAGAATTACAGGACTGCTATTCGCGGCACGACGAAGTGAGCCGGGCGGAAGAGGGCGCGGCGGATGCGAAATTCCATCTTGCGATTGCCGAGGCCAGTCACAACGCGGTGTTGCTGCACACCATTCGCGGGCTGTTCGACCTGCTCAAGCGCAACGTGGTGACCAACATCGGTGGCATGTACAAACAGCGTGCGGAAACCCGCGACATGCTGATCACACAGCATCGGGAATTGTATCTGGCGATTATCGAGGGGCGCGCGGAACAGGCGCGTGAGGTATCCAGCCGACACATTCTTTATGTACAGGAAGTGCTGGAAGAGGTGCGACAGGAAGTACAGCGCATGGCTCGCGCCGAACGACGCAAGGGAATGTAGGCATGACCGTTCCCGCGGCGGGCGCGGGAACGGTCATTCAGGCAGAGGAATCAGTCTTCCTTGCCCTTGTTGCGCACCGCACGCTGCAACTCGCGACCAGCATCGCGTTCGCGTTCGGTATCACGCTTGTCGTATTCCTTCTTGCCCTTGCCCAGTGCGATCTCGCACTTGACCATGTGCTTGCTCCAGTACCAGGACAGGCACACGCAGGCGTAACCCTTCTGCTGCACGGCGGCGGCGAGCTTGTCCAGCTCACGACGGTTGAGCAGCAACTTGCGGGTACGCACCGGGTCGGCAATGACGTGGGTGCTGGCGGTCATCAGAGGCGTGATGTGGCTGCCGAGCAACCAGGCTTCGCCATCCTTGAGCAACACGTAACTGTCGACCAGTTGCAGTTTGCTTGCCCGCAGACTTTTTACTTCCCAGCCGGCCAGGACCAGACCAGCCTCGAACTTGTGCTCGATGAAGTAATCGTGTCGCGCCTTTTTGTTTTGCGCGATGGTCCCTGTTGGGTGTTTCTTCTGTTTAGCCATAGGGGCGGCATTATATGGAGATAAACGGCTGTCGGCTACGGTGATGCTGCGTGCTTGAGCAGGTTGTGTGAATCCCGGACAATGCGGCCTCTTTTTCTAACGCTTGGGCGTGATAAACGATGTCGACAGACAAGGTTTCTGTCCACGGCAGTTGGGCTAGCCGCTGGGTTTTCATTTTCGCCGCGACCGGCTCGGCCGTGGGACTGGGCAGCATCTGGAAGTTCCCCTACATGGTCGGGGTCTACGGTGGCGGCGCCTTCGTGCTGATGTTTCTGGCGTGTATCGCGCTGATCGGCATCCCGGTCATGCTCGCCGAGACCCTGATCGGCCGACGTGCCCGGCAGAGTCCGGCGAATGCCCTGAAGGCGCTGGCGCTGGAAGCCGGTCACTCGGGCAAATGGTCGTGGGGCGCATTCGCCGGGATGATCACGGCGTTGCTGATCCTGTCTTTCTACAGTGTGGTCGGCGGCTGGTCGCTGGATTACATCATTGATATGGGACGCGGCGACTTTCAGGGCGCGACGGCCGATCAAGTCGGGGCGTACTTCGGTAATGTCATCGCCGATCCGTGGCGCCTGACTCTCTGGCACACGGCTTTCATGCTGCTTTCGGCCGTGGTCATCGCCAAGGGCGTGGTCGCAGGGCTTGAGCGCAGCCTGCGGATCATGATGCCGCTGCTGTTCGTGATGGTGCTGGTGCTGCTGGGTTACAGCATGACCACCGGGCATTTCATGGAGGGCGTGCATTTCATGTTCGACTTCCATCCGGAGAAAGTCCTCGACGGCTTGCTGCCGGCCATGGGGCACGCGTTTTTCTCGCTGAGCGTGGGCGTGGGCTCGATCATGATCTACGGCGCCTACATGACCAAGGAAGCCTCGCTGTCCGGCACGGTCGTGGGTGTGGCGCTGCTCGATACTTTTGTTTCGCTGGTGGCCGGGCTGGCCTTGTTTCCGATTGTGTTCGCCGGTGGTTTGAACCCGAGCGAAGGCCCGGGGCTGATGTTCGTCAGCCTGCCATTTGCTTTCGGTAACGTGCTTTTCGGCCAGTTGATGGGCGTGGTGTTCTTCGTTCTGGTGGCCATTGCGGCCTGGAGCTCGGCGATTTCCCTGCTTGAGCCGATGGTCGCCTATCTGGTCGAGCGGACTAAAATCAGTCGTGCCTGGGTGACGTTCTGGTTGGCATTTACTTGCTGGTTCGTCGGCCTGGGTACGGTGTTTTCCTTCAATATCTGGAAGGAAGCCAAATTTTTCGTGAACGATGGCGGGGTGTTCCATCTCTACCAATGGGGTGCGGCCGGTGGTCTGGACTTCTTTGGGGTGATCGACTTCTTCACCTCGCGGATCATGTTGCCGCTCGGCGGGCTGTGCTTCGTGCTGTTTGCCGGTTGGGTGATGGGGCGTGAAGCGGTGCGTGACGAGTTGTCGATTCGCAGCCCGGTGCTGTTCGCCCTGTCTCTGTTCTTGATGCGCTATGTGGCGCCCATCGGCATTCTTGTAGTGTTTGCCACCCAGCTCTGGAAGTGACGCTTACATGACGACACATATTCAACGATCGGCACTGCTGCCTTACCCGGCGCAATTTCTCTACGACCTGGTCAATGACGTGGCGCGTTACCCCGAGTTTTTACCGTGGTGCTCGTCTGCTGAGGTTCTGGAAAGCTCGCCTGAGCATATGCGCGCCAGTGTCGGCGTGGCCAAGGGTGGTCTCAGTCAGCATTTCGTGACGCGCAATACGCTGGTGCCGGGACAGTCGATTGAGATGAACCTGGAGGAGGGGCCGTTCAATCAGCTGCATGGCGTCTGGGTGTTCAAGGCGCTGAACGAGAAGGCCTGCAAGATCAGTCTGGATCTTTCTTTCGACTATGCCGGCCCGTTGGTCCGGGCGACGCTCGGTCCGTTGTTCAATCAGGCGGCCAATACATTGGTGGATGCGTTCTGCCAGCGCGCCAAGCGGATGCATGGTTGAGCCGGTGATCGAAATCGAAGTGGTGTATGCCGCCGTTGATCGTCAGGTTTTGCGGGTGGTCAGCGTCGTCGAAGGTGCGACGGTGCGGGCGGCCCTGATGGCGTCCGGTATTGATGCTGAATTTCCGGAGCTGGATCTGCAGAGCTGCCCCTTGGGGATCTTCGGCAAAGTGATCGCTGATCCGGATACTCGACAGGTTCAGGAGGGCGATCGCATCGAGATCTATCGACCGCTGTTGGCTGATCCGAAAGAAGTGCGCCGTCTGCGTGCCGCGAAAGCCGCCGAGGCCAAGGCGCGAAATCAGTAGGCTGGCCAAGCGACAGGCAATAAAAAAAACCCGGAATTTCCGGGTTTTTTTATTGCGTCGCAAATTATTGCGGCGAGGTATCCAGCGGTTCTGGCGTTGGAACCGGAACGGTTTCCACACCATCGACGTCCTTCTGGATCTGATCCAGCAGGGAGCCTGGCTTGGCTGGTTTTTCCGGTTTTGGCTGCTCGACGTTCTCGGCAGGAGCGGTCACGCTGGTTCCACTGTCCTTACCGAGAATGGCTTCGTCACGGCTGACGCCTGGCATGAAGTCACCGGACAGGGCGGCAAGGCGGTCATTCGAGTCGAAAATGACACTCACGCGTTCCTGCTGGCGTTCACCGCCACCCGGTTGCAGGCTGTACAGATAATCCCAGCGATTGGCATGGAACGTGTCGGCAAGCAGAGGGTTGCCCATGATAAACCGTACTTGCGGCCGGGTCATTCCCGGGCGTAACTGGTCTATCATGTCCTGCGTGACGACATTGCCCTGCTGGATGTCGATTTTGTAAACCCCGGGGAATGAACAACCGGCGAGTGCGAGCAGTCCCACAAAGGTGAAACTGGTTAGCAAGAGCTTGGTGTTTTGCATCGGTGGGCGACTTCCACTATCTTGGCTGGGACAACGTAAACGCCGATCATACCCGCATTAAGAGAAGCTGCGAAGCAGCATCGCGAGAAAGCTGACCATGGTTGAAAATAGCGAACTACGCAAAGCCGGCCTCAAAGTGACCCTGCCACGGGTCAAGATCCTGCAAATGCTCGACTCTACCGAGCAGCGTCACATGAGTGCCGAGGACGTCTACAAGGCGTTGATGGAAGCTGGCGAGGACGTCGGTCTGGCCACGGTTTACCGTGTACTGACCCAGTTCGAAGCGGCTGGCCTCGTGGTCCGTCACAACTTCGACGGCGGTCACGCGGTATTCGAATTGGCCGACAGTGGCCACCACGACCATATGGTCAACGTGGACTCCGGCGAGGTTGTCGAATTCGTCAGCCCGGAAATCGAGAAGCTTCAGAAGGCAATCGCCGAGGAGCATGGTTTTGATCTGGTGGATCACAACCTGGTGCTGTACGTACGCAAGAAAAAGTAAGCATGTCGCGCGAATTTCATGTTCGCGAAACGAACGAAGGCGACCCGAGGGTCGCCTTCGTGCTTTCTGTGGTGCTTAAACCTTTGCGGTAACGACCATCTTTTTCGCGTGCGCCAAGGACTCTTTGGTTAGATCGATGCCGCCAAGCATTCGCGCGACTTCTTCTATACGGTCATTCTTGCTCAGCTTCGAAACGGCCGTGTGAGTGGCCTGTTCACCACGCACCTTGTGGACGAACAAATGCTGATGCCCCTGAGCCGCGACCTGCGGCAAGTGCGTGACCGTCAATACCTGCCCGCGATCACCGAGGCGGCGCAACAACTGGCCGACGATTTCGGCCGTCGGACCGCCAATGCCCACGTCCACTTCGTCGAACACCAGCGTCGGTACGCGAGAGGTCTGGGCGGTAATCACCTGGATGGCCAGGCTGATCCGTGACAGCTCACCGCCAGACGCCACTTTGGCCAGGGCCTTCAAAGGCTGGCCCGGGTTGGCGCTGACCAGCAGCTCGACTTGCTCCAGACCATTGGGTTGCAGTTCGCTGCTGTTGTTGGCGCGCAACTCTATAGTGAAGCGACCTCCGGGCATGCCCAAGCGCTGAATCTCCTGCTCCACAGCGCTGGCCAGGCTGCCGGCCGCCTGATGGCGCAGCTTGCTCAGTTCCCGAGCCTTTTCCTGATAGTGGCGGGCATAGGATGCGAGTTCTTCGGAGAGGCGCTCGATGGATTCATCGTTGGCGTCCAGGGCTTCAATTTCATCGAGCAGCTTCTGCTGCATCTCCGCCACTTCCGTCGGCTGTATGCGGTGTTTGCGTGCCAGCGTGTAGATGGAATCCAGACGTTCTTCCAGATATTGCAGGCGCGCCGGATCGGCATCGAAATTGTCGAGAAAGCGATTGAGTTCGCCGACGGCTTCTTCGACCTGGATCTGTGCACTGGTCAGCAGGCTGCTCGCCTCACCCAGTGCGCCGACCGAGTTGTTCACGCTCGACAGGCGATTGAGACTGGCCGTCAGGGCATTCAGCACATTGCCAGAATCGCTTTCACTGCATTGCTCGACCACTTGTCGGCAAATACCGAGCAGGGTTTCGGCGTTGGTCAGGTTCTTGTGTTCCTGCTCCAGTTCTTCCAGCTCATTTTCACCGAGGCCGAGGTTTTCCAGTTCTTCGAGCTGGTAGCTGAGCAACTGATGGCGTGCGCGCTGTTCGTCGCCGGAGTTGGAAAGTCGTTCCAGCTCCTGGCGAGTCTGGCGCCAGCGCTGGGCGGCCAGATGCACCTGGCGCGCCAGATCGGTGGCCCCGGCGTACTCGTCGAGCAGGCGTCGGTGGGTGTCGGTCTTGAGCAGGGATTGGTGTTCGTGCTGGCTGTGGATATCGATCAGCAACTCGCCGAGCGCCTTGAGATCGCCGAGCGGGCAGGGTGTGCCATTTATATAGCCGCGTGAGCGACCTTCGCAGGTGATGACCCGGCGCAGGATGCACGGGCCGTCGATTTCCAGGTCGCGCTCCGCCAGCCAGGCGCTGGCCTCGGGGATGTCGGCCAGATCGAAGGTCGCCAGAATATCGGCCTTGTCGGCGCCCGGTCGAACCACGCCGCTGTCGGCGCGATCGCCGAGCGTCAGGCCCAGGGCATCGAGCATGATCGACTTGCCGGCGCCGGTTTCCCCGGTAATCACGCTCATGCCGCGATCGAGTTCGAGATCGAGATGTTCAACGATGGCGTAGTTGTGTACGGACAGGTGCACCAGCATAAAGGCCGCTCCCAGGCTTCAGGTCTGGTTATTTATACAGTGTTTTGTTTCGGGCTGACAATGCCCTCACTCGGTTCGATGGGAATGATCCGATCAAATGCCTGTCGCGCCCTGGAATGACAATGCAGCACTTTTTTGTAGGGTTAATCGTTGTCAGCCCTTGAAGCCTGATTTTGCGGCCCCATATACCGGGGCAGAAGCGCGAATCGAACTCGCGGACGATATTGAAAGGAGAATTCTATGGCTGACGAACAGACAGTAGATACGCAAAATCCAGAAGCCAATCAGGCGCCCGAGGCTTCGGGTGATGACCTGGCGACCCGTGTACAAGTGCTCGAAGAGCAATTGGCCGCCGCGCAGGATCAATCGCTGCGCGTAGCTGCCGATCTGCAGAACGTCCGCCGCCGTGCCGAGCAGGATGTAGAAAAGGCGCACAAGTTTGCGCTGGAAAAATTCGCCGGCGACCTGCTGCCGATCGTCGACAGCCTGGAGCGCGGCCTCGAGCTGTCGAGCCCGGACGACGAAAGCATCCGTCCGATGCGCGAAGGCATCGAGCTGACCCTGAAAATGTTTCAGGACACCCTCAAGCGCTATCAGCTTGTAGCCGTCAGCCCGCAGGAAGGCGAGCCGTTCAACGCCGTGGAACATCAGGCAATGGCCATGCAGGAAAGTGCTGACCTGGAACCGAACAGCGTTCTGAAAGTGTTCCAGAAGGGCTACCAGCTCAATGGCCGCCTGCTGCGTCCGGCGATGGTTGTGGTCAGCAAGGCGCCGGCGCCAGTTTCGCCTTCGATTGACGAGAAGGCTTGAAATTAGCCGCAAGGCCCCCATTTAGAAGTCAAGCGTTTAAGTATTACCGCAGTTAGCCACCACTGCTGCGGCAACCAAATCCAAAGTTTCGGGAGAGTGAACATGGGCAAAATTATCGGTATCGACCTGGGGACTACCAACTCCTGCGTCTCCGTGCTGGAAAACGGCGTAGCCAAAGTTATTGAAAACGCCGAAGGCGCGCGTACCACGCCGTCGATCATCGCTTACGCCAACGACGGTGAAATCCTGGTGGGTCAGTCCGCCAAGCGTCAGGCTGTGACCAACCCGCACAACACACTGTTCGCGGTGAAGCGCCTGATCGGCCGCCGCTTCGACGAAGAAGTCGTGCAGAAAGACATCAAGCTGGTGCCTTACAAGATCGTCAAGGCCAACAATGGTGACGCTTGGGTTGAGGCCTCCGGCAAGCAGATGGCTCCGCCGCAAATCAGCGCCGAAGTCCTGAAGAAGATGAAGAAGACCGCCGAAGACTACCTCGGCGAAGCTGTGACCGAGGCGGTGATTACCGTTCCGGCCTACTTCAACGACAGCCAGCGTCAGGCGACCAAAGATGCTGGTCGCATCGCCGGTCTGGACGTAAAACGTATCATCAACGAACCAACCGCAGCTGCTCTGGCTTACGGCATGGACAAGGCCAAGGGCGATCACACCGTGATCGTTTATGACCTGGGTGGTGGTACCTTCGACGTTTCCGTGATCGAAATCGCTGAAGTTGACGGCGAGCACCAGTTCGAAGTACTGGCCACCAACGGTGATACCTTCCTGGGTGGTGAAGACTTCGACATGCGTCTGATCGACTACCTCGTCGACGAGTTCAAGAAAGAGTCCGGCATGGATCTGAAGAACGATCCTCTGGCGCTGCAGCGTCTGAAAGAAGCCGCTGAGAAAGCCAAGATCGAGCTGTCTTCTTCTCAGTCGACCGACGTCAACCTGCCGTACATCACAGCAGATGCGACTGGTCCTAAGCACCTGAACGTGAAGATCTCTCGTGCCAAGCTCGAGTCGCTGGTCGAAGATCTGGTGAACCGTACCATCGAGCCATGCCGCATCGCTCTGAAGGATGCCGGTATCGACGCCAGCAAAATTGACGACGTGATTCTGGTCGGTGGTCAGACTCGTATGCCACTGGTGCAGAAGGCAGTTACCGATTTCTTCGGTAAGGAAGCACGTAAAGACGTGAACCCGGACGAAGCCGTTGCCATGGGTGCAGCCATCCAGGGCGCCGTTCTGGCCGGTGACGTGAAAGACGTTCTGCTGCTCGACGTCAGCCCGCTGACCCTGGGTATCGAAACCATGGGTGGCGTGATGACCGCGCTGATCGAGAAAAACACCACGATTCCTACCAAGAAATCGCAAGTGTTCTCGACTGCCGACGACAACCAGGGCGCTGTGACCATTCACGTCCTGCAGGGCGAGCGCAAGCAAGCCGCACAGAACAAGTCTCTGGGCAAGTTCGACCTGGCCGACATTCCACCAGCTCCACGTGGCGTGCCGCAGATCGAAGTGACCTTCGACATTGACGCCAACGGCATCCTGCACGTAGGTGCGAAGGACAAGGCTACCGGCAAGACCCAGTCGATCGTGATCAAGGCCAACTCCGGTCTGTCCGACGAAGAAATCGAGCGCATGGTGCGTGATGCCGAGGCCAACGCCGAGGAAGACCGCAAGTTCGAAGAGCTGGCCGCTGCCCGCAACCAGGGTGATGCACTGGTTCACTCGACTCGCAAGATGATCGCTGATGCTGGCGACAAAGTGACTGCAGAAGAGAAGACTGCAATCGAAGCAGCCGTGGTTGCCCTGGAAGCTGCCGTAAAAGGCGACGACAAGGCTGCCATCGACGCCAAGGTTGAAGAGCTGTCGAAAGTCTCCGCACCGGTTGCCCAGAAGATGTACGCCGAACAGGCTCAGCCTGCCGAAGGCGCGGCGCAGCACGACGAGAAAGCTGAAAAGGCTGACGATGTCGTCGATGCCGAGTTCGAAGAAGTAAAAGACCACAAGTAAGTTGTTGGTCGCCCGGTTGACTGCCTTGCGGCGGTGACTGGTAGGATGTCGCCGCGCGGGAGCTTGCTCCCGCGTTGGCGTATCTGGAATACGCGAATTTTTACAGCATGCGACAAGCTTCGTGTGTTGGCGGTATGGCCGGGAATGCTCCTGCTTTTCGCGCTGCAAATACCGCATGAACCAAAGACCAGGATCGTTGAATTGACGTGAGTTGGGTCCGGGCCTGTATTGGGGCTCAACGAGTTTGGCGAAGCTCAGGAGGGGTTTGCCGAACGTCCTCAAGAGTATGAAGAACTTATGGCAAAGCGTGACTATTACGAAGTGTTGGGTGTTGAGCGCAGCTCAAGCGAAGCAGACCTGAAAAAGGCCTATCGCCGTTTGGCAATGAAGCACCACCCGGACCGTAATCCCGGTGACAAAGCGTCGGAAGATCTGTTCAAAGAGGCCAACGAAGCCTACGAAGTGCTCTCCGATTCAAGCAAGCGTGCAGCGTACGACCAGTACGGTCATGCCGGCGTCGACTCAAGCATGGGCGGCGGTGGTGCAGGCTTCGGCGGTCAGAACTTCTCCGACATCTTCGGTGATGTCTTCAGTGATTTCTTCGGTGGCGGTCGCGGCGGTTCCCGCGGTGGCGCACAGCGTGGCAGCGATTTGCGCTACACCCTGGAGCTGAACCTGGAAGAAGCGGTGCGCGGCACGACCGTGAATATCCGCGTTCCGACATTGGTCAACTGCAAGCCATGCGATGGTTCGGGCGCCAAGAAAGGCTCGTCGCCGTCGACTTGTCCGACTTGCGGCGGCATCGGCCAGGTGCGCATGCAGCAAGGCTTCTTCTCGGTGCAGCAGACCTGCCCGCGCTGCCATGGCCAGGGCAAGATCATTTCCGACCCGTGCGATTCCTGCCACGGCGACGGTCGCGTCGAAGAATACAAAACCCTCTCCGTCAAAGTGCCGGCCGGTGTCGACACGGGTGACCGCATCCGTCTGTCCGGCGAAGGCGAGGCGGGTACTCAGGGTGGTCCGACCGGCGACCTGTACGTTGTGATCAACGTCCGCGAACACGACATCTTCCAGCGTGACGGCAAGCACCTGTTCTGCGAAGTGCCGATCAGCTTCGTCGATGCAGCCCTGGGCGGCGAGCTGGAAATTCCGACCCTCGACGGTCGCGTCAAACTGAAGATTCCGGAAGGGACTCAGACCGGCAAGCAGTTCCGTGTACGCGGCAAGGGTGTTGCGCCGGTACGTGGCGGTGGTGCGGGCGATCTGATGTGCCGTGTGGCAGTCGAAACGCCGGTCAATCTGAATCGTCGTCAGCGTGAACTGCTGGAAGAGTTCCGCAGTTCCCTGGCGGACGACAACAGCCACTCCCCGAAAACCACTGGTTGGTTCGACGGTGTGAAGCGCTTCTTCGGCGATCTGTAAGGAGTCGGCATGCGACGTATAGCTGTGATGGGCGCTGCCGGGCGCATGGGCAAGATTCTGGTCGAGGCGGTGCAGCAGCGCGCGCCGCTGACCGGTCTGACGGCTGCGATTGTCCGCCCTGGCAGTACGCTGATCGGTGTGGATGCCGGTGAGCTGGCTTCGCTCGGTCGAATCGGCGTGCCGCTGTCCGGGAATCTGGAGTCGGTGGCGGAAGAGTTCGATGTGTTGATCGACTTCACCCTGCCGGAAGTCATGCTGAAAAACCTGGCCTTCTGCCGCAAGGCCGGCAAGGCGATGGTGATCGGCACGACCGGGCTGGACGCTGCGCAGAAGCAGTTGCTGGCCGAGGCGGGCAAGGATATTCCGATTGTCTTCGCTGCCAATTTCAGTGTTGGCGTCAACCTGTCGTTGAAGCTGCTCGACATGGCAGCGCGGGTATTGGCGGAAGATGCGGACATCGAAATCATCGAAGCCCATCACCGCCACAAGATCGATGCGCCGTCGGGTACGGCCCTGCGCATGGGTGAGGTGATTGCCAATGCGCTGGACCGTGATCTGCAGAAGGTCGCGGTCTATGGTCGTGAAGGTCACACCGGTGCCCGTGCGCGTGAAACCATCGGTTTCGCCACTGTTCGAGGTGGTGATGTGGTGGGTGATCACACGGTGCTGTTTGCCTGTGAGGGCGAGCGCCTGGAAATCACGCACAAGGCTTCGAGTCGCATGACCTTCGCCAAAGGCGCGGTGCGTGCAGCGTTGTGGCTGGATGCTCGCGAGCCTGGTTTGTACGACATGCAGGACGTGCTTGACCTGCATTGAGATGTTCTGAAGCCGGCGCAAACGCCCTGTTTGTGCCGGTTTTGCTCCACCCGGCGACGCCCTGTCGCATTCTCCGGCCTTTCGGGCTCATTGGCGGTAGACCAAAAATCCCTTTTTCTGTAAGCTACAGCTTTAGTGTGTCCACTAAAAGCGCGCAGAATAATTCAGTGAAGAAGCGGGGTGACGTGTCCATACGTCACTCCGCTTTTTTACAACCTGCGATTGCCCTTTCATGCGTTATTTACGGGAGGTCTTCTTGACTAAGCCAGCCATACTCGCCCTTGCTGATGGCAGCATTTTTCGCGGCGAAGCCATTGGAGCCGACGGTCAGACCGTTGGTGAGGTGGTGTTCAACACCGCAATGACCGGCTATCAGGAAATCCTTACCGATCCTTCCTACGCCCAACAGATCGTTACCCTGACTTACCCGCACATCGGCAACACCGGTACCACGCCGGAAGACGCCGAGTCCGACCGCGTCTGGTCCGCTGGCCTGGTCATCCGTGACCTGCCTCTGGTAGCGAGCAACTGGCGTAACACGATGTCCCTGTCCGATTACCTGAAAGCCAACAATGTTGTGGCAATCGCTGGTATCGACACCCGCCGCCTGACCCGCATTCTGCGTGAAAAAGGCGCACAGAACGGCTGCATCATGGCCGGCGACAACATTTCCGAAGAAGCGGCCATCGCCGCGGCGCAAGGCTTCCCGGGCCTGAAGGGCATGGACCTGGCGAAAGTCGTCAGCACCAAGACCCAATACGAATGGCGCTCCACTGTCTGGGATCTGAAAACCGACAGCCACGCGACCATCGAAGCCTCCGAACTCCCTTATCACGTGGTTGCCTACGACTACGGCGTCAAGGTCAACATCCTGCGCATGCTGGTCGAGCGCGGCTGCCGCGTGACCGTTGTGCCGGCGCAAACCCCGGCTGCCGACGTACTCGCCCTGAAACCGGACGGCGTGTTCCTGTCCAACGGCCCTGGCGATCCGGAGCCTTGCGACTACGCGATCAAGGCAATCAAGGAAGTGCTGGAAACCGAAATTCCGGTCTTCGGCATCTGCCTCGGTCACCAACTCCTGGCCCTGGCCTCTGGCGCCAAGACCCTGAAAATGGGTCACGGCCACCACGGTGCCAACCACCCGGTTCAGGATCTGGACACGGGCGTCGTGATGATCACCAGCCAGAACCACGGTTTCGCGGTTGACGAAGAAACCCTGCCAGCCAACGTCCGCGCGATCCACAAATCGCTGTTCGACGGCACCTTGCAAGGTATCGAGCGCACCGACAAGAGCGCGTTCAGCTTCCAGGGTCACCCTGAGGCGAGCCCGGGCCCGAACGATGTGGCCCCTCTGTTTGACCGCTTCATCAACGAGATGGCCAAGCGACGCTAAGCGCTCGCCTTGAGACTGTAGCGAGAAGCCTCTTGAGGGCGGCCCCGGAACCGGCGGCCCCCTCGGGACTTCAGAAATCGATCAAGACGGCTTGCCGACTGACCTGCGGATTTGAGTGACAAACCCATGCCAAAACGTACAGACATTAAAAGCATCCTGATTCTCGGCGCTGGCCCGATCGTTATCGGCCAGGCTTGCGAATTCGACTACTCCGGCGCCCAGGCTTGCAAAGCCCTGCGCGAAGAGGGTTACCGCGTCATCCTGGTGAACTCCAACCCGGCCACCATCATGACCGATCCGGACATGGCCGACGCCACCTACATCGAGCCGATCAAATGGCAGACCGTTGCCAAGATCATCGAAAAAGAGCGTCCGGATGCCGTGTTGCCAACCATGGGCGGCCAGACTGCTCTGAACTGCGCCCTGGATCTGGAGCGCGAAGGCGTTCTGGAGAAGTTCGGCGTAGAGATGATCGGGGCCAACGCCGACACCATCGACAAGGCTGAAGACCGTTCGCGTTTCGATAAGGCGATGAAAGCCATCGGCCTGGAATGCCCGCGTTCCGGTATCGCCCACAGCATGGAAGAAGCCAACGCAGTGCTTGAGCGCCTGGGCTTCCCGTGCATCATCCGTCCGTCCTTCACCATGGGCGGCACCGGTGGCGGTATCGCTTACAACCGTGAAGAGTTCGAAGAAATCTGCGCCCGCGGTCTGGACCTGTCGCCGACCAAGGAGCTGCTGATCGACGAATCGCTGATCGGCTGGAAAGAGTATGAAATGGAAGTTGTCCGCGACAAGAAGGACAACTGCATCATCGTCTGCTCGATCGAAAACTTCGACCCGATGGGCGTGCACACTGGTGACTCGATCACTGTTGCCCCGGCCCAGACCCTGACCGACAAGGAATATCAGATCCTGCGTAACGCCTCGCTGGCGGTACTGCGCGAGATCGGCGTCGAGACCGGCGGTTCCAACGTTCAGTTCGGTATCTGCCCGGACACCGGCCGCATGGTCGTGATCGAAATGAACCCGCGTGTATCGCGCTCTTCGGCCCTGGCTTCGAAAGCCACCGGTTTCCCGATCGCCAAGGTTGCGGCCAAACTGGCAGTCGGCTACACCCTCGACGAGCTGTCGAACGACATCACCGGCGGCAAGACCCCGGCGTCGTTCGAACCGTCCATCGACTACGTCGTCACCAAGATGCCGCGCTTCGCTTTCGAGAAGTTCTCCAACGCTGACGCGCGTCTGACCACTCAAATGAAGTCCGTAGGCGAAGTCATGGCCATCGGCCGTACCTTCCAGGAATCCCTGCAGAAAGCCCTGCGCGGTCTGGAAGTGGGTGTTTGCGGTCTGGACGAGAAAGTCGACCTGAGCAACCCGGAAAGCATGAGCGTGCTCAAGCGCGAACTGACCGTGCCTGGCGCCGAGCGTATCTGGTACGTGGCGGACGCCTTCCGCGCCGGCATGACCGTCGAAGAAATCTTCGGCATGAACATGATCGATCCGTGGTTCCTGGTACAGATCGAAGATCTGATCAAGGACGAAGAGAAGGTCAAGACCCTTGGTCTGTCCGCTATCGACCGCGACCTGATGTTCAAGCTCAAGCGCAAAGGTTTCTCCGACCAGCGTCTGGCCAAGCTGTTGGGCGTCACCGAGAAGAACCTGCGTACTCACCGCCACAAGCTGGAAGTGTTCCCGGTCTACAAGCGCGTCGACACCTGCGCGGCCGAGTTCGCCACCGACACCGCCTACCTGTACTCGACTTACGAGGAAGAGTGCGAAGCCGCGCCGTCCGGTCGCGACAAGATCATCATCCTTGGCGGTGGCCCGAACCGTATCGGTCAGGGCATCGAGTTCGACTACTGCTGCGTACACGCGGCACTGGCGCTGCGCGATGACGGTTACGAGACCATCATGGTCAACTGCAACCCGGAAACCGTTTCCACTGACTACGACACTTCCGATCGTCTGTACTTCGAACCGGTCACTCTGGAAGACGTGCTGGAAATCTGCCGCGTCGAGAAGCCGAAAGGCGTGATCGTCCAGTACGGCGGCCAGACGCCTCTGAAACTGGCTCGCGCCCTGGAAGCGGCCGGCGTGCCGATCATCGGCACCAGCCCTGACGCCATCGACCGTGCCGAAGACCGTGAGCGCTTCCAGCAAATGGTCGAGCGTCTGAACCTGCGTCAGCCGCCAAACGCCACCGTGCGCAGCGAAGACGAAGCTGTTCGTGCTGCTGCGAAAATCGGTTACCCGCTGGTGGTGCGTCCGTCCTATGTGCTGGGCGGCCGGGCGATGGAAATCGTCTACAAGGAAGAAGAGCTCAAGCGTTACCTGCGTGACGCGGTGCAAGTGTCGAACGACAGCCCGGTGCTGCTCGACCACTTCCTCAACTGCGCCATCGAGATGGACGTGGATGCGGTCTGCGACGGCAAGGACGTAGTGATCGGCGCGATCATGCAGCACATCGAACAGGCCGGCGTTCACTCCGGTGACTCGGCGTGCTCGCTGCCGCCGTACTCGCTGCCGGCGCACATCCAGGACGAGATGCGCGAACAGGTCAAGAAAATGGCCCTGGAACTGGGCGTGGTCGGCCTGATGAACGTTCAGTTGGCGCTGCAGGGCGAAGATATTTACGTCATCGAAGTCAACCCGCGGGCTTCCCGTACCGTACCGTTCGTTTCGAAGTGCATCGGTGTTTCCCTGGCGATGATCGCGGCTCGCGTGATGGCTGGTAAAACCCTGAAGGAAATCGGTTTCACCAAGGAAATCATTCCGAACTTCTACAGTGTGAAAGAGGCGGTGTTCCCGTTCGCCAAGTTCCCTGGCGTTGACCCGATCCTCGGCCCTGAGATGAAATCCACCGGTGAAGTGATGGGTGTCGGTGACACCTTCGGCGAAGCCTTTGCCAAAGCCCAGATGGGTGCCAGCGAAGTGCTGCCGACCGGCGGTACCGCATTCATCAGCGTGCGCGACGATGACAAGCCACTGGTTGCAGGCGTGGCCCGTGATCTGATCAACTTGGGCTTCGAAGTCGTAGCCACTGCCGGCACTGCCAAGCTGATCGAAGCCGCAGGTCTGAAAGTGCGTCGCGTGAACAAGGTGACCGAGGGTCGTCCACACGTGGTCGACATGATCAAGAATGACGAAGTCACCCTGATCATCAACACCACCGAAGGGCGTCAGTCGATCGCCGATTCCTATTCCATTCGTCGTAACGCCTTGCAGCACAAAATCTACTGCACCACCACCATTGCTGCTGGCGAAGCTATCTGTGAAGCGCTGAAGTTCGGTCCTGAGAAGACCGTACGCCGCTTGCAGGATCTACACGCAGGATTGAAGGCATGAATAAATACCCAATGACCGTCCAGGGCTCCAAAGCCCTGGAAGAAGAGCATGCTCACCTGACCAAGGTCGTTCGTCCGAAGCTCAGCCAGGACATCGGTACGGCCCGCGAGTTGGGTGACTTGAAAGAAAACGCTGAATACCATGCCGCGCGCGAACAGCAAGGCATGGTCGAGGCGCGGATCCGTGACATCGAAGGTCGCCTGCAGAACGCGGTGATCATCGACGTGACGACCATTCCGCACACCGGCAAAGTGATTTTCGGCACCACCGTCGAAATCGCCAACGTCGAAACTGATGAAAGCGTCACTTACCAGATCGTGGGTGAGGATGAAGCGGACATCAAACTCGGCAAGATTTCCGTCGGCTCTCCGATCGCTCGCGCCTTGATTGCCAAGGAAGAGGGCGACACGGTCGTCGTGAAAACGCCGGGCGGCGATATCGAGTACGAGATTGTCGAAGTCCGTCACATCTGAGAGTGGGCGCCCGCTGCATGCGGGCGCGATGCTCTGGCAACTGGCCCAGATGTTGTGGGTTGGTGGCTTGTGGCTGGTTCATCTCGGTCTGCGACCGGTGCTGGGTCAAATCGGCCTGGCACCGCTGTTGATCGATGAAGTTGCAAGTACGTTTGAAGTGGCGGTGGTGGGTTTCGCCGTTGCGTGCTTGATATTTCAGGCTTTGGTGCTGGTACAGGCCGAAGGCCTTGCCAGTCTATGGCGGGATTTTCGCGGACAGGTGTTGCTGATGGCGTTGTATGCGTGTGCGATGTTTGTCGCAGTGCGTGTCGGCTGGCCGGATGCGCAGCGCTGGCAGGTGTTCAGCTTTCTTGTACTGGGTTTCTCCGGGTTGGTGCTGGTTTTGCAGCCGGTGCCGGGATGGAGTGGCAGGGTGCGCGAAGCACACCCTTGACCCTGGTCATCACTTGAAGCGATGGACGTTCGACAGCTGCTTGTTGACGCTGAAGTTCTTGCGGTAAATCAGTGCCATTTTGCCGATGACTTGAACCAGATCGGCCTTGCCGACCTTGCACAGCTCTGCAATGGACGCCAGGCGCGCCTCGCGATCGAGGATGTTGAGCTTGATCTTGATCAGCTCGTGATCCGCCAATGCGCGTTCGAGTTCGGCTAAAACACCCTCAGTCAAACCGTTGTCAGCCACAGTCAGAACTGGTTTCAGGTGGTGGCCAATGGATTTGTACTGTTTCTTCTGCTCGGGAGTGAGCGGCATAATCTGACCCTTTCGTCTGGATTCTGTAAAATGGCGGCCATTTTACCCGAGGGCTCGTGGATCCGCCCAATTAATCACGACCCTAATCAACGAGGTGCCCAATGGCGCGTTCCAAGACAAGCCTTGGTTGGCTGAAAAGACATGTCAATGACCCCTATGTGAAGCAGGCGCAGAAGGACGGTTACCGTTCGCGTGCGAGTTACAAGCTTCTGGAGGTCCAGGAAAAATACAAACTGATCCGGCCCGGCATGAGCGTTGTCGACCTGGGCGCCGCGCCCGGCGGCTGGTCGCAGGTCACCAGTCGGTTGATCGGTGGTCAGGGGCGTCTGATCGCTTCGGATATCCTGGAAATGGACAGCATTCCGGATGTGACCTTCATTCAGGGGGATTTCACTCAGGATGAAGTCCTTGCTCAAATCCTTGAGGCGGTGGGTAATTCACAGGTGGACCTTGTGATTTCCGATATGGCCCCCAATATGAGTGGTACGCCCGCCGTAGATATGCCGAAAGCCATGTTTCTTTGCGAACTGGCGCTTGACCTGGCGGAGCGGATTCTCAAGCCGGGCGGTAATTTCCTGATCAAGATTTTTCAGGGCGAAGGGTTCGATACTTATCTGAAGGACGCTCGTCGGAAATTCGACAAGGTCCAGATGATTAAACCGGACTCTTCCCGCGACAGTTCCCGCGAGCAATATATGCTGGCTTGGGGCTATCGCGGTCACAGTGAGTAAAACGAGGTTTTTTGCCGGGGTGATAGGTTTTTCGTATTTCGCCCCGCGTGCATAAGCGAATATTGTGTAGAAAGTGTTTCACAAAGGGTTACAGACGGCGCCTGCCAGAGCTGTAGGTAATGTAGTAAGTTAGGCCGGTGAATATCATGCGAAGCGCGCGCCAGTAGCGGAGCTTGCTTCAGAGGGTAGTTAATTGAACGATATGGCAAAGAATCTGATCCTGTGGTTGATCATCGCGGCTGTCCTGGTGACGGTGATGAACAACTTCTCCAGCCCTAACGAGCCGCAGACCCTCAACTATTCCGACTTCATCCAGCAGGTCAAGGATGGCAAGGTCGAGCGCGTGGCCGTCGACGGCTACGTGATTACCGGCAAACGCAACGATGGCGATAGCTTCAAGACCATTCGTCCGGCAATCCAGGACAATGGCCTGATCGGCGATCTCGTCGACAACCACGTTGTGGTCGAAGGCAAGCAGCCTGAGCAGCAAAGTATCTGGACCCAACTCCTGGTAGCCAGCTTCCCGATCCTGGTGATCATCGCGGTGTTCATGTTCTTCATGCGCCAGATGCAGGGTGGTGCGGGCGGCAAGGGCGGGCCGATGAGCTTTGGCAAGAGCAAGGCGCGTCTACTGTCCGAAGATCAGGTGAAAACCACTCTTGCTGACGTTGCCGGTTGCGACGAAGCGAAGGAAGAAGTTGGTGAGCTGGTTGAATTTCTTCGTGATCCGGGCAAGTTCCAGCGCCTGGGCGGCCGCATTCCTCGTGGCGTGCTGATGGTCGGTCCTCCGGGTACCGGTAAAACCTTGCTGGCCAAGGCGATTGCCGGCGAAGCCAAAGTGCCGTTCTTTACCATTTCCGGTTCCGACTTCGTCGAAATGTTCGTCGGTGTTGGTGCCAGCCGTGTTCGTGACATGTTCGAACAGGCCAAGAAACACGCTCCGTGCATTATCTTCATCGACGAGATCGACGCCGTTGGTCGCCATCGTGGCGCCGGCATGGGCGGCGGTCACGATGAGCGCGAGCAGACTCTCAACCAGTTGCTGGTGGAGATGGATGGCTTCGAAATGAATGACGGCATTATCGTCATCGCTGCGACCAACCGTCCTGACGTGCTCGACCCTGCATTGCTGCGTCCTGGTCGTTTCGACCGTCAAGTTGTGGTCGGTCTGCCGGACATACGTGGTCGTGAGCAGATCCTCAAGGTTCACATGCGTAAAGTGCCAATGGGTGACGATGTCGCTCCGGCCGTTATTGCGCGTGGTACTCCGGGCTTCTCCGGTGCCGATCTGGCGAATCTGGTCAACGAGGCTTCGCTGTTTGCTGCTCGTGCCGGCAAGCGCATCGTCGAGATGAAAGAGTTCGAACTGGCCAAAGACAAAATCATGATGGGCGCCGAGCGCAAATCCATGGTCATGTCCGAGAAGGAAAAGCAGAACACTGCTTATCACGAGGCAGGCCATGCCATTGTTGGTCGTGTCGTGCCCGAGCATGATCCGGTCTACAAGGTATCGATCATCCCGCGCGGTCGTGCGCTGGGTGTGACCATGTTCCTGCCGGAAGAAGATCGTTACAGCCTGTCCAAGCGTGCGCTGATCAGTCAGATCTGCTCGTTGTACGGCGGCCGAATTGCCGAAGAAATGACTTTGGGCTTCGATGGTGTGACCACGGGTGCTTCCAACGACATCATGCGCGCGAGTCAGATTGCGCGGAACATGGTGACCAAATGGGGGCTGTCGGAAAAGCTCGGTCCGTTGATGTATGCCGAAGAAGAGGGTGAAGTATTCCTCGGTCGCGGTGGTGGCGGTCAGAATGCCAGCTTCTCCGGTGAGACAGCCAAGCTGATCGACTCCGAAGTGCGCAGCATCATCGACCAGTGCTACGGCACGGCCAAGCAAATTCTCACGGACAACCGCGACAAGCTCGATGCCATGGCGGATGCCCTGATGAAGTACGAAACGATCGATGCCGAACAGATCGACGACATCATGGCCGGACGTACACCTCGCGAGCCTCGCGACTGGTCGGGCGGCACCGGTACTGGCACGCCTCCTGTCATTCAGGGTGAACGTCCGGAAACACCGATTGGCGGTCCTGCTGCCGACGTTTAAGGTTTGAAATGACTTCTGTACAGTCCCTGACCCGGTTGCCTTGCGGCAATCGGGTTCTTGATTTGGCCCGGACTCATGTCATGGGCATTCTCAATGTCACTCCCGATTCCTTTTCCGACGGTGGCCGATACAGCCAGCTCGACGCGGCCTTGCGTCATGCCGAAGCCATGGTTGCGGCGGGTGCGACGCTGATCGATGTGGGCGGCGAGTCGACCCGGCCAGGCGCGCGGGCGGTTTCTCCCTTGGAGGAGCTGGAGCGTGTCGCTCCCGTTGTCGAGCTGATCAATCGCGAACTGGATGTGGTCATATCCGTCGATACATCTACCCCGGCGGTCATGCGCGAAACGGCTCGCTTGGGTGCCGGCTTGATCAACGACGTTCGTTCGCTACGGCGCGATGGCGCACTTGATGCGGCGGCCGCCACGGGATTGCCCGTGTGCCTGATGCATATGCTCGGCGAGCCTGGTGATATGCAGGACGATCCGCGTTATCAGGATGTCACCCGTGAGGTAGGTGAGTTTCTTGCTGAGCGCATGGTTCAGTGTGAGAGGGCAGGAATTCCCGCCGAGCGGATCATTCTCGATCCGGGCTTCGGCTTCGCCAAAACCCTGCAGCACAATCTAAGCTTGTTCAGGCATATGGAGGCCCTGCATGCGCTGAGGCGGCCTCTGTTGGTGGGTGTTTCACGCAAAAGCATGATCGGTCATGCATTGAATCGCCCTGTGGGTGAGCGTCTTTACGGTGGTCTGGCTTTGGCCGCACTGGCATCAGTGAAAGGTGCGCGTATATTGCGCGTCCATGATGTGGCGGAAACGGTGGACGTGGTGCGAATGCTCGCGGCCGTGGAATCAGCCGAATAAGAATGATGGAGCACTTATGAGCAAGAAATACTTTGGTACTGACGGTATTCGTGGTCGTGTCGGGGAATACCCGATCACTCCTGACTTCATGCTCAAGCTCGGCTGGGCTGCCGGTATGGCATTTCGCAAGATGGGTGCCTGCAAGGTGCTGGTCGGCAAGGACACGCGGATTTCCGGCTACATGTTTGAATCGGCCCTTGAGGCTGGCCTGACATCTGCGGGCGCCGATGTCATGCTCCTCGGCCCGATGCCGACTCCGGCCATCGCCTATTTGTCGCGTACATTCCAGGCTGAGGCCGGGATCGTGATCAGTGCATCGCACAATCCGCATGACGATAACGGCATCAAGTTCTTCTCCGGCAAGGGCACCAAGCTGCCCGATGAGCTGGAGTTGATGATTGAAGAGTTGCTCGATACACCAATGACCGTTGTCGAGTCGAGCAAGATCGGCAAGGTGTCGCGAATCAATGATGCGTCCGGCCGCTATATCGAATTCTGCAAGAGCTCCGTGCCGACTGGTACCAGTTTTTCCGGGCTGAAGATCGTCATCGACTGCGCACACGGTGCTACCTATAAAGTGGCGCCGAGTGTTTTTCGTGAGCTGGGCGCCGAGGTCGTCGTTTTGTCGGCGCAGCCTAACGGCCTGAACATCAATGACAACTGCGGCTCCACGCATATGGGGCAATTGCAGGCGGCGGTGTTGTCCGAACATGCGGATCTGGGTATCGCCTTCGATGGCGATGGTGACCGGGTGCTGATGGTCGACCACACGGGTGCGATTGTTGATGGTGACGAACTGTTGTACATCATTGCGCGCGATCTTCATGAGCGCGACAAGTTGCAAGGCGGTGTAGTCGGTACCTTGATGAGTAACCTTGGACTTGAGCTCGCGCTCGCGGATTTGGGTATTCCTTTTGTGCGCGCCAATGTCGGTGACCGCTATGTGATCGCCGAACTGCTGGAGCGTAACTGGCTGGTCGGTGGAGAAAACTCGGGGCATGTCGTGTGCTTCAACCACACCACCACGGGTGATGCGATCATCGCGGCCTTGCAAGTGCTGATGGCGCTGAAGACGCGTAACGAGGGGCTTGCTCAAACTCGTCAGGCATTGCGCAAATGTCCGCAGGTGCTGATCAACGTGCGTTTCGGTGGGGGCGAAAGCCCGTTGGAGCACCCGGCTGTCAAGGAAGCGAGTGCGCGCGTGACCCAGGCGATGGCGGGTCGTGGTCGCGTGCTTTTGCGCAAGTCCGGAACAGAGCCTCTGGTGCGGGTGATGGTCGAAGGCGAGGACGAAACTCAGGTTCGTGGCTATGCCGAAGAGCTGGCAAAACTGGTAACTGAAGTTTCTGCCTGATTCGGCTTGCCAGCCATGATTGTGTTGGGTAACATCTGCGCCCACTTTGACCGACGAGGTACAGCATGCGTCGCCCTATGGTAGCTGGTAACTGGAAGATGCACGGTACCCGCGCCAGCGTCGCTGAGCTGATCAACGGCCTTCGTCATCTGGCCTTGCCAAGCGGTGTTGATGTCGCGGTGTTCCCGCCTTGCTTGCATATCAATCAGGTGATTGATGGCTTGAAAGGCAAATCGATTTCGGTCGGTGCGCAGAACTCTGCGGTGGAATCCATGCAAGGTGCGTTGACAGGCGAGATTGCGCCGAGTCAGTTGGTGGATGCAGGTTGTTCCCTGGTGCTTGTCGGGCACTCCGAACGCCGCCAGATAATGGGCGAGCGAGACGGAATGCTGAATCGCAAGTTCGCAGCGGCACAGGCATGTGGCTTGATTCCGGTATTGTGTGTGGGGGAGACCCTGGAGCAGCGTGAGGCCGGAAAAACTCTTGAGATTGTCGGGCGTCAGCTGGGCAGTATCATAGAAGAGCTGGGTGTCGGTGCTTTTGCCAACGCAGTGATCGCTTACGAGCCGGTCTGGGCGATTGGTACCGGGCTGACTGCAACGCCGCAGCAGGCTCAGGATGTGCATAAAGCCATTCGCGAGCAGTTGGCGGCAGAGAATTCTGAAGTGGCACGAGGTGTGCGGCTTCTATACGGCGGCAGCGTGAAGGCGGCCAATGCGGTCGAACTGTTCGGCATGCCGGATATCGATGGGGGGCTCATTGGTGGAGCTTCCCTGAATGCAGATGAGTTCGGTGCGATCTGTCGCGCCGCGGGAAACTGAAAAAATGCTGGAAACAGTCGTAGTCGTTTTTCATCTGCTGGGTGCGTTGGGCGTAGTTGCTCTGGTTTTGCTGCAGCAGGGTAAAGGTGCGGATGCTGGCGCGTCTTTCGGAGCAGGTGCTTCAAATACTGTGTTCGGAAGCCAAGGTTCCTCTACCTTTCTTAGTAAGTTTACTGCTATACTTGCCGCCGGTTTCTTCATAACCAGCTTGGGGTTAGGTTACTTTGCTAAAGAGAAGGCTCATCAGCTGACTCAAGCAGGTTTGCCAAACCCGGCAGTGTTGGAAGTTCCAAAGCAGCAACCGGCTTCTGATGATGTCCCGGTGCTTCAAGAGCAAAAGTCGGCTACTCCAGCGACTGACGTACCTCCAGCTCAAGAGCAGAAGTAAGAAGGGTTTCAAACGTAGTATTGCCGAGGTGGTGGAATTGGTAGACACGCAACCTTGAGGTGGTTGTGCCCATAGGGTGTAGGGGTTCGAGTCCCCTTCTCGGTACCAATTAGTCAGGAGAGCCCGCTGTTGCGGGCTTTCTTGCAGGTGGAAGGTTACATTGACCCTAAAGGGGATCGGTCGTATACTTCCGCCCCAGCTTTGTCGCGGGGTGGAGCAGTCTGGTAGCTCGTCGGGCTCATAACCCGAAGGTCGTCGGTTCAAATCCGGCCCCCGCAACCAGTTTAAGGAGCCCCTTTTAAGGGGCTTTTTGTTAGCTGGACACTTTCAACGCCGCTGTTCGACGGCGTTTCAAGGATGGGCGTTTCGCCCATTTTTTTATTTTGCATAGCATGCACATACATGCACGAGGGGGTTCAGGTGTCGAGCAAGCTAGAAGAGTTGCAGGCCTTGCTGGCCCCGGTGGTCGTGGCCCTAGGCTATGAATGCTGGGGTATTGAGTTTTCGGCTCAAGGTCGCCACTCAATGTTGCGCGTTTATATCGATAAGGAAGGCGGCGTACTGGTGGACGATTGCGCCATCGTCAGCCGTCAGATCAGCGGTGTGCTGGATGTTGAAGATCCGATCTCCGTTGAATACACCCTTGAAGTTTCCTCGCCAGGCATGGAACGCCCACTGTTCACTCTTGAGCAGTTTGCCAAATATGTCGGTGAACAAGTGAAGATCAAGCTGCGCTCGCCTTTTGAAGGTCGACGCAACTTTCAGGGCCTTCTGCGCGGTGTAGAAGAACAGGACGTCGTGGTGCAGGTAGATGACCATGAATTCCTGTTGCCGATCGATATGATCGACAAGGCCAACATTATTCCCAGTTTTGACTGAGACGCGGATCCCGCGGATCCAATGGCTTGCGAAAGGCGAGGCGTACGATGAGCAAAGAAGTACTGCTGGTTGTTGAGTCGGTATCCAATGAAAAGGGTGTACCGGCAAGCGTAATTTTTGAAGCGCTGGAGCTGGCTCTGGCCACTGCTACCAAAAAGCGTTTTGAAGACGAAGTTGATCTGCGTGTGGAAATCAACCGCCACACCGGTTCTTACGAAACTTTCCGTCGCTGGACGGTCGTCGAAGAGGATGATCTCGATGATCCGGCCATCGAAACCTGGCCGAGCAAGGTTGCTGAAACGCACCCTGGCGCCAAGGTTGGCGACGTCGTTGAAGAAAAGATCGAGTCCATCGAGTTCGGCCGCATCGCTGCACAGACCGCCAAGCAGGTCATCGTGCAGAAAGTTCGTGAAGCCGAGCGCGCTCAAGTGGTTGACGCTTATCGCGAGCGCCTGGGAGAAATCATCTCCGGCACCGTGAAAAAAGTGACCCGCGACAACGTGATCGTCGACCTAGGTAATAACGCTGAAGCGTTGCTGGCCCGTGAAGACATCATTTCTCGCGAAACCTTCCGGGTCGGCGTGCGTCTGCGTGCGCTGCTCAAGGAAATCCGCACCGAGAACCGCGGCCCTCAGCTGATCCTGTCGCGTACCGCGCCGGAAATGCTGATCGAACTGTTCCGCATCGAAGTGCCGGAAATCGCTGAAGGCCTGATCGAAGTCATGGCCGCATCCCGTGATCCGGGTTCGCGTGCCAAGATCGCTGTCCGCTCCAAGGACAAACGCATCGATCCGCAAGGCGCGTGCATCGGTATGCGCGGTTCGCGCGTCCAGGCCGTGTCGGGCGAGTTGGGTGGCGAGCGTGTCGACATCGTCCTGTGGGACGACAACCCGGCCCAGTTCGTGATCAATGCCATGTCGCCGGCAGAAGTGGCGGCCATCATCGTTGACGAAGATGCCCATGCCATGGACATCGCTGTTGGCGCAGACAATCTGGCTCAGGCCATCGGTCGTGGTGGTCAGAACGTGCGTCTGGCGAGCCAGCTGACTGGCTGGACCCTGAACGTGATGACCGAATCGGACATCCAGGCTAAGCAACAAGCAGAAACCGGCGACATCCTGCGCAACTTCATCGACGAGCTGGAAGTCGACGAAGAGCTGGCTCAGGTGCTGGTAGACGAAGGCTTCACCAGCCTGGAAGAGATTGCCTACGTACCGTTGGAAGAAATGCTCAACATCGACGGCTTTGACGAAGACATCGTCAACGAGCTTCGCGCTCGTGCCAAGGATCGCTTGTTGACCAAAGCCATCGCTACTGAGGAAAAGCTGGCAGACGCCCATCCGGCCGAAGACCTGCTCTCGCTTGAGGGTATGGACAAGGATTTGGCGATGGAACTGGCGGTGCGCGGCGTAATTACCCGCGAAGACCTGGCCGAGCAGTCTATTGACGATCTGCTCGACATCGACGGCATTGACGATGATCGTGCCGGCAAGTTGATCATGGCCGCCCGAGCCCACTGGTTCGAGTAATTAGGCGCGGCCTGAGGAGAGAAGTGCATGACGCAAGTCACGGTGAAACAACTGGCCGATGAGGTCAAAACACCGGTAGAGCGCCTGTTGCAGCAGATGCGTGAGGCAGGTCTGCCGCACACCGCCGCCGAAGAAAATGTGACTGACAGTGAGAAGCAATCCCTGCTGACCCACTTGAAGAGCAGCCACAAGGCGAAAGTGGAAGAACCACGCAAGATCACGCTGCAGCGTAAAACCACCAGCACCCTGCGTGTGGCTGGCAGCAAAAGCATCAGCGTTGAAGTCCGCAAGAAGAAAGTTTTCGTACAGCGTAGCGCGGAAGAAATCGAAGCCGAGCGCAAGCGTGAACTGGATGAACGTCGCGCGGTAGAGAATGCTGCCCGTCAGAAGGCTGAAGAAGAAGCCCGTGTGCGCGCCGAAGAAGAAGCGCGTCGCCAGCCTGCTGCGCCGTCCGCTCCTGCTGAAGCCGTCGCTGCACCTGCGCCAGTGGCCGAACCAGTGCGCGAAGCTGCGCCGGTTGTGGCTGCTGCGCCAGCTGCCGACACTCGCAAGCGTGACGAACAACGCCGTCCGGACAAACCACGCGCCGACGACAACAATCGTCGTGGCGGTGGTGATGGCGAGCGCAAGAACGCTCCGCATCGCGCATCGGTCAAGGAAAAGGCGCCGGCTCCACGCGTGGCGCCACGTACTACCGACGAAGAAAGCGATGGCTTCCGTCGCGGCGGTCGCGGCAAGTCCAAGCTGAAAAAACGCAACGCTCACGGTTTCCAGAGCCCTACCGGCCCTGTCGTGCGTGAGGTGAAGATCGGCGAAACCATCACTGTTGGCGATCTCGCTCAGCAGATGTCGGTCAAGGCTGCCGAAATCATCAAGTTCATGTTCAAACTGGGTACTCCAGCGACCATCAACCAGGTGCTTGATCAGGAAACTGCTCAGCTGGTAGCCGAAGAACTGGGCCACAAAGTGACCCTGGTCAGCGACACCGCCCTGGAAGATTCCCTGGCCGAGTCCCTGAAGTTCGAAGGTGAAGCGGTTCCGCGTGCGCCGGTCGTAACCGTAATGGGTCACGTTGACCACGGTAAGACCTCGCTGCTCGACTACATCCGTCGTGCCAAGGTAGCTGCTGGCGAAGCCGGCGGTATCACCCAGCACATCGGTGCATACCACGTTGAAACCGAACGCGGCATGGTCACCTTCCTCGACACCCCGGGTCACGCCGCGTTTACCGCAATGCGTGCTCGTGGTGCGAAGGCGACCGACATCGTGATCCTGGTGGTTGCGGCGGACGACGGCGTGATGCCACAAACCATCGAAGCTGTTCAGCATGCTCAGGCGGCTGGCGTTCCGCTGGTAGTCGCAGTGAACAAGATCGACAAGCCGGGCGCTGATCTCGATCGCATCCGCAGCGAGCTGTCGGTCCACGGTGTGACCTCCGAAGACTGGGGTGGCGACACTCCATTCGTTCCGGTCTCGGCGAAAATGGGTACCGGCGTCGACGAACTGCTTGAAGCGGTATTGCTGCAAGCCGAAGTTCTCGAGCTGACCGCCACTCCATCGGCTCCTGGCCGTGGTGTCGTGGTTGAATCGCGTCTGGACAAGGGCCGTGGCCCGGTAGCGACTGTTCTGGTTCAGGACGGTACGCTGCGTCAAGGCGACATGGTGCTGGTTGGCTCGAACTATGGTCGCGTGCGCGCCATGCTCGACGAGAACGGCAAGCCGATCAAGGAAGCGGGCCCGGCCATTCCGGTTGAGATCCTCGGCCTGGACGGTACGCCTGATGCGGGCGACGAGATGAGCGTGGTTGCCGACGAGAAGAAAGCCCGTGAAGTGGCTCTGTTCCGTCAAGGCAAGTTCCGCGAAGTCAAACTGGCTCGCGCTCACGCCGGCAAGCTGGAAAACATCTTCGAAAGCATGGGTCAGGAAGAGAAGAAGACGCTCAACATCGTCCTCAAATCCGACGTCCGTGGTTCGCTGGAAGCCTTGCAGGGCGCTCTGAACGGCCTGGGCAACGACGAAGTGCAAGTGCGCGTGGTCGGTGGCGGCGTCGGTGGTATCACCGAATCCGATGCCAACCTGGCACTGGCTTCCAACGCTGTACTGTTCGGCTTCAACGTGCGTGCCGATGCCGGTGCACGGAAGATCGTCGAGCAGGAAGGTCTGGACATGCGTTACTACAACGTGATCTACGACATCATCGAAGACGTCAAGAAAGCCCTGACCGGTATGCTTGGCAGCGATGTTCGCGAGAACATCCTCGGTGTGGCCGAAGTCCGTGACGTGTTCCGTTCGCCGAAGTTTGGCGCGATCGCTGGTTGCATGGTGATCGAAGGTGTTGTGCACCGTAACCGTCCGATCCGTGTACTGCGTGAAGACATCGTGATCTTCGAAGGCGAGCTGGAATCCCTGCGCCGCTTCAAGGATGACGCTTCCGAAGTACGTGCCGGCATGGAATGCGGTATCGGCGTGAAGAGCTACAACGACGTCAAGGTCGGCGACAAGATCGAAGTCTTCGAGAAGGTTCAGGTTGCTCGCAGCCTCTGACTCGCGCACTTCAAGGGCCACGTCGGGCCGTCGCATGAAAATGCGCGGCACGGCGTCAGGACTCTAAACGCAACGCCCGGTCTGGCTTTTAGTCAGGCCGGGCGTTTGCCGCTTTCAGACCTTGCGGGTTTCACCGCGGGGCAGTAACAGGTAACAAAATCATGGCAAAAGAATACAGCCGTACCCAACGTATCGGCGATCAGATGCAGCGTGAGCTGGCCCAACTGATCCGTCGTGAAGTCAAAGATCCGCGTGTCGGCCTGGTCACCATTACCGCTGTAGATGTCAGCCGTGATGTTGGTCACGCGAAGATCTTCATCACCGTGATGGGGCAAGACAACGCCGAAGACATCGCGCAAAGCATCAAGGTGCTCAATGCTGCCGCCGGTTTCCTGCGCATGCAGCTGGCCCGTGAAATGAAGCTGCGCAGCGTGCCTCAATTGCATTTCCACTACGACGAAAGTGTGGCCCGTGGTGCGCACCTGTCGGCTCTGATCGAGCGCGCGGTGGCCGAAGACAGTCAGCACGAAACTGCTGCACCCGAAGACACCAAGGAGTAACTCGGTGGCTCAGGTCAAACGTATCCGTCGTAACGTCAGCGGCATCATCCTGCTCGACAAGCCGTTGGGGTTCACCTCCAACGCCGCGTTGCAGAAGGTTCGCTGGTTGCTCAACGCCGAGAAGGCCGGTCACACCGGCAGTCTCGATCCCCTGGCCACCGGCGTTCTGCCACTGTGCTTTGGCGAGGCGACCAAGTTCTCGCAATACCTGCTCGATTCCGACAAGGGTTACGAAACCCTGGCGCAACTGGGCAAGACCACCACCACGGCAGACGCCGAAGGCGAGATTTTGCAGGAGCGTGCGGTGACCGTTGGTCAGGCCGACATTGAAGCGGTCCTGCCGAAATTTCGCGGTCAAATCAGTCAGATACCGCCGATGTACTCGGCTCTCAAGCGTGATGGCCAGCCGCTGTACAAGCTGGCCCGTGCAGGCGAAGTAGTGGAGCGCGAACCGCGTTCTGTTACTATTGCGCGCTTGGAATTGCTGGCCTTCGAAGGCGATACTGCGCGACTCGCGGTGGATTGCAGCAAGGGCACCTATATTCGCACTCTGGTGGAGGATATCGGTGAGCAACTCGGTTGTGGTGCGTACGTCGCTGAACTGCGTCGTACCCAGGCCGGGCCTTTCACCCTGGCGCAGACCGTGACCCTCGAAGAGCTGGAAGCGGTACATGCCGAAGGCGGCAACGAAGCGGTCGACCGCTTCCTGATGCCATCGGACAGCGGCCTGCAGGATTGGCCGTTGCTGCAGTTCTCGGAAGCGAGCGCGTTCTACTGGCTCAACGGCCAGCCGGTACGTGCCCCGGATGCTCCGAAGTTCGGCATGGTGCGGGTACAGGATCACAACGGTCGCTTCATCGGTATCGGTGAAGTGAGCGAAGACGGGCGTATCGCGCCGCGTCGACTGATTCGGTCAGAATGACCGGAAACCGGTCTGTGTAACAGCAGGCCGGCGAGTGTGGCTGTCAACAGGCACGGTCACTACTCATTTATAGATACAGGGATTTGTCCCTGGCCTGTTGAAACTGTTTTTTAAACAGTTTCCTGATAAAAGGATTGCCTCATGGCTCTCGACGTTCAAGAAAAAGCTCAAATCGTTGCCGACTACCAGCAAGCTGTTGGTGATACTGGTTCGCCAGAAGTGCAAGTTGCACTGCTGACCGCCAACATCAACAAACTGCAAGGTCACTTCAAGGCCAACGGTAAAGACCACCACTCCCGTCGTGGTCTGATCCGCATGGTTAACCAGCGTCGCAAGCTGCTGGACTACCTGAAAGGCAAGGACCTGAGCCGTTACAGCGCTCTGATCGCTCGCCTGGGTCTGCGTCGCTAATCAGCGATTGCGCTATGAGGTTGGTTGTCTGTCAGACGTCAGCGGGTTTCCGCCGGCGTCCGGCAGGCTCCCAGCCTCAAGTTTTATCTGAACTACCGTTTTACCCGGACAATCCGCGGGCCGATTCCCGACGTTGCCCAAGAATTTCGCAAGAAACCAGTTCCCCCAAGAGCCACAAAGAAGGTAGGACACCGTGAACCCGGTAATCAAAAAATTCCAGTTCGGTCAGTCGACCGTTACCCTCGAGACTGGCCGTATCGCCCGTCAGGCCTCCGGCGCAGTATTGGTCACCGTTGACGACGACGTCAGCGTATTGGTGACCGTAGTCGGTGCCAAGCAAGCTGATCCGGGCAAGGGCTTCTTCCCCCTGTCCGTTCACTACCAGGAAAAGACTTACGCTGCCGGTAAGATCCCTGGCGGTTTCTTCAAGCGTGAAGGCCGTCCTTCCGAGAAAGAAACCCTGACTTCCCGACTGATCGACCGTCCGATCCGTCCGCTGTTCCCGGAAGGTTTCATGAACGAAGTGCAGGTTGTCTGCACCGTCGTTTCCACCAGCAAAAAGACCGATCCGGACATCGCTGCGATGATCGGTACCTCGGCTGCCCTGGCGATCTCCGGCATTCCGTTCGATGGCCCGATCGGCGCCGCTCGCGTGGCTTTCCACGAAAGCACCGGCTACCTGCTGAACCCGACTTACGAGCAGCAAGCTGCTTCGAGCCTGGACATGGTCGTTGCCGGTACTTCGGACGCCGTGCTGATGGTTGAATCGGAAGCCAAAGAGCTGACCGAAGACCAGATGCTGGGCGCAGTACTGTTTGCTCACGACGAGTTCCAGGTCGTCATCAACGCCGTTAAAGAACTGGCTGCCGAAGCGGCCAAGCCAACCTGGACATGGGCACCTGCCCCAGAAGCCACCGAGCTGCTGGCCGCTATCCGTTCCGAGTTCGGCGAAGCGATCTCCCAGGCTTACACCATCACCATCAAGGCCGACCGTTACGCGCGTCTGGGCGAGCTGCGTGACCAGGTCGTCGCCAAGCTGTCCGGCGAAGAAGGCCAGCCTTCGGCTGCCGACGTCAAAGCTGCTTTCGGCGAAATCGAATACCGCACCGTTCGCGAAAACATCGTAAACGGCAAGCCACGTATCGACGGTCGCGACACCCGCACCGTACGCCCGCTGAACATCGAAGTCGGCGTTCTGCCGAAGACTCACGGTTCGGCACTGTTCACCCGTGGCGAAACCCAGGCTCTGGTCGTCGCGACGCTGGGCACCGCCCGTGACGCGCAACTGCTGGACACTCTGGAAGGCGAGAAAAAAGACCCGTTCATGCTGCACTACAACTTCCCTCCGTTCTCGGTGGGCGAGTGTGGTCGCATGGGTGGCGCCGGTCGTCGTGAAATCGGTCACGGCCGTCTGGCCCGTCGCTCGGTTTCGGCCATGCTGCCAGCCGCTGACGTGTTCCCGTACACCATCCGTGTGGTTTCGGAAATCACCGAATCCAACGGTTCGAGCTCGATGGCTTCCGTTTGCGGCGCTTCCCTGGCCCTGATGGATGCTGGTGTTCCGATGAAGGCACCGGTTGCCGGTATCGCCATGGGTCTGGTTAAAGAAGGCGAGAAGTTCGCCGTCCTGACCGACATCCTGGGTGACGAAGACCACCTGGGCGACATGGACTTCAAAGTAGCCGGTACCGCCAAAGGTGTGACCGCGCTGCAGATGGACATCAAGATCAAGGGCATCACCGAAGAGATCATGGAAATCGCTCTGGGCCAAGCCCTGGAAGCGCGCCTGAACATCCTCGGCCAGATGAACCAGATCATCGGCCAGTCGCGTACCGAACTGTCGGCCAACGCTCCGACCATGATCGCGATGAAGATCGACACCGACAAGATCCGTGACGTTATCGGTAAAGGCGGAGCGACCATCCGTGCGATCTGTGAAGAGACCAAGGCTTCGATCGACATCGAAGACGACGGCTCGATCAAGATCTTCGGCGAAACCAAGGAAGCGGCTGAAGCAGCACGTCAGCGCGTTCTGGGTATCACCGCTGAGGCCGAGATCGGCAAGATCTACGTCGGCAAGGTTGAGCGCATCGTCGACTTCGGCGCATTCGTCAACATCCTGCCAGGCAAGGACGGTCTGGTTCACATCTCGATGCTGAGCGACGCTCGCGTAGAGAAAGTGACCGACATCCTGAAAGAAGGCCAGGAAGTGGAAGTGCTGGTACTGGACGTGGACAACCGCGGCCGTATCAAGCTGTCCATCAAAGACGTGGCAGCTGCCAAGGCTTCGGGCGTTTAATCACCCCGCAGCCCTAGCGCAATGAAAATGCCCCGCCGTGAAAACGGCCGGGCATTTTTTTTGTCCGTGAAATATCGAGTCATTCGGCAAAGTTGCCGACCTGCAAGACCAGTGCTAGGTTTAGCCCACCGCCCGTGTAGCTCAGCCGGTAGAGCAGCGCACTCGTAACGCGAAGGTCGCAGGTTCGATTCCTGTCTCGGGCACCACCTCTCCGTTATCCTTTTAAACCGGCATTTATGTTCCACAGGTCAACTTTTTGTGGGAGAGATGTAAAGAGCCGTGTAATTCGTCATGCAAACGTCCTATATTCGGTGCCTGCATGAGCATCGCCCAGCAGTTTTCAGATGATCCCGAATGGTTCCGAAGGCCGGACAGTCCGCGTCAGAGAGATCCTTGATGATCCAGATCCATCCTCCATTCCCATGATCAGCGAGAACGCCATGACCGAATTAACTCAAGAGCAACGTCACGAAGAAGCGCTTAGAAAATACATCCTGGATGTTCCGGATCTGAAGGAAGAGATCAAGGACCTGAGTCCCGATGAACAGAAGGACCAGATCCAGTGGGCGTTCGAAGACGAAGCCGAAGCCCAGGGGCTGCAGCCTTGGGAGTTGACCCTCAAGTACACCAGCACGCCTGAGGAGTTCGAGGCCAAGCGCCTGGAACTGCACAAGGAGGCGGCCGAAGTATTGGGTGTCGATTGGGAAGAGTACTGCGAGATGAACAATCTGGTGGTCTGAAACAAGAACGCCAGCCTCGAAACGGCTGGCGTTTTTTATTGCCCGACTGCCTCAGATGCTCAGGCGCATCGACAGGTCCACGGCCTTCACATCCTTGGTCATCGCGCCGATCGAGATGTAATCCACCCCGGTCTGTGCGATCGGCAGCAACGTGCTTTCGTTGATGCCGCCACTGGCTTCCAGTTTTGCCTTGCCAGCGTTCAGGCGCACGGCTTCGCGCATGTCATCGAGGCTCAATTCGTCGAGCATGATGATGTCGGCACCGGCGGCCAGCGCTTCTTTCAGTTCCTCCAGACTTTCCACTTCGATTTCCACCGGTTTGCCCGGCGCAATCTTGTGCGCGGCGGCAATGGCCTGCGGGATGCCACCGCTGGCGGCGATGTGGTTTTCCTTGATCAGGAACGCATCGTAGAGGCCGATGCGGTGGTTGTGGCAGCCACCGCAGGTGACCGCGTATTTCTGCGCCAGGCGCAGGCCCGGCAGGGTCTTGCGGGTGTCGAGCAGTTTCACTGACGTCTCGGCGACGAAGTCCGCCAGGTACTGCGCGCGGGTCGCCACGCCCGACAGCAATTGCAGGAAGTTCAGCGCGCTGCGCTCACCGGTCAGCAGCGAGCGTGCAGGGCCTTCCAGATGAAACAGCGGCTGATTCGGCGAAACCCGTTCCCCATCGCGCACCTGCCAATGCACCGCCACCCGGGGATCGAGCTGGCGGAACACTGCATCGACCCAGGCCGTGCCACTGATGACGGCGGCGTCGCGGGTGATGATAGTGGCTTTGGCCAGGCGTTCGGCCGGGATCAGTTGCGCGGTGATGTCGCCGCTGCCGATGTCTTCGAGCAACGCACGGCGCACGTTGGCTTCGATTTCGGCGGTCAAATCGGCGAGACGTAGATTCGGCATAACGGGCTCCACAAACTAAGTGGCCCGATTATAGGGGCATCGCGTCGGCCAACCCAAGGCGAGAACGGCGACGCAGCGCTGCATCCGGTCGATTTTGTTGAGCAAACCGGATTTCGGCGTGGTCACTGCAAGGTGTCGGCGTATAGGGGAAACCCTGACGGCTCTGGCGCCGGGGACATCTTTTGCAAGATAATCCGCCTTGCATTTGACGCCATGACTTTGACGTCGGCGAATCACCGTTTCAGGAGGCTTGGATGCACAACGACGGGAATGTAGTGCCTCTGCACAAGGCCACTACCGATCAGGCGACTCACTCGCCGCTCGCCCGCCTGCCTGTGATTCTGCTTCAGGTTCGTGACAAGGCTGCCCAGCGCCTGCGCAACGGTTTGCAGGACTTGTTCGATAACGCCGACGACACCCTGTTCGAAATGGCCGACCGGGCACGTAATGACGTCGAACAGAACATCTTTTTCGAGGCCATGCGTGACCTGCGCCTCAAGCGCAAGCACATCGAGCGCGGTTTTCTCGAGCAGTTCTTCGAAGCCTTTATCGGCCTCACTCAATTCGATCCCGCGCCTACCGTCCTTTCTCACGCCTTGCAGCATGAGGAAACCACCCTGCGCACCGATGACATGGAGCGCAAGGTCGCGGTGGAGACCATGGTCGGCCGCGTACTGAATCGCGACGGTTTCGCCCTCGACCAACTGACTGCGCGATTCAATGCGCTGTTGGGCAAGACTCTGGACGATCAATACAACCCTCTGGGTCCGGCGATGCTTTGCGAATACTTCCTGCAAGCCGGGCGCAATCTGGGGGTGGAGATCAAGGTCAAACTGATCCTGCTCAAACTGTTCGAGCGCTATGTGCTGGCCGACACAGATCAACTTTACGCCGAAGCCAACCAACTGCTGAGCGCCACGGGCGTGTTGCCCGAGCTCAAACCGGCACCGGCCCGTCGCGCCATCGATCAGGCTGTGGCCAGCGTGCGGAGCGAATTCGAAGGCATCGACAAAACCCAGGCCGATGCGGGCGTGCAGGAGGTCTTCACCGCGTTGCAGGAGTTGCTGCTGCACGTGCGCGGCACGGTTGCGCCGACCCTGGAACCCAGCGCTCCCGCCCAGCCGATTTCCACTCGGGACCTGCTGCGCCTGCTCTCGCACTTGCAGCAATACGTGCCGGCGCTGGCGGTGCAGGACGATTTCGATCTGCGCCATCAGCTCGAACAGTTGCTGACCCGGGTTAGCGTGCGCAGCGGCAAATCACGAATTGTCGGCGGGGCTGACGAAGACGTGATCAATCTGGTGGCCATGGTCTTCGACTGCATCCTCGATGATCGCAATCTGCCGGATTCGCTCAAGGCGTTGATCGCGCGGTTGCAGATCCCGATGTTGAAGGTCGCGGTGATCGACAAAAGCTTCTTCAGCCGCAGCAGCCACCCGGCCCGCCGCTTGCTCAATGAAATCGCCGAAGCGGCGATGGGCTGGGGGGAGTGCGACGGTAATGCGCGCGACAGCCTGTACCTGCGCATCGAACAAGTGGTGCAGCGCCTGCTGACGGATTTTGTCGATGACCCGGCGATTTTTTCCGAGTTGCTGGCAGACTTCCTCGCGTTCACCAGTGACGAACGCCGTCGCAGCGAACTGCTTGAACAGCGTTTGCGCGATGCCGAAGAGGGCCGGGCGAAAACCGAACTGGCCCGCCAGCGGGTCGAGCAGGCGCTGAATCAGGCGTTGCTGGGCAAAGTCTTGCCACCGTCGGTGGTGACATTCGTGCAGGACGCCTGGAGCAAAGTGTTGCTGCTGACCTGCCTCAAGCACGGCGATCAGTCCGCTGAATGGCACGCCGACGTGCAGACCATGGAGCAATTGATCTGGAGCGTGCAGCGCCACGACGACGCCAAAGCGGGTCTGCGCCTGCTGGCGCTGGTGCCGGGGTTGCTCAAGTCATTGCGCGACGGCCTGAGCACTTCGGCCTTCGATCCGTTTGCCACCAGCGGCTTTTTCAGCGAACTGGAAGCGCTGCATGTACGCCTGCTCGATCCGTCCAGCGAACCGGATCAGACCACACTGCCGGAAATGATCGAAGTATCGCAGACGATTGTCTTGCAGATTGCCGATGACGGCCTGCAGCCACGCACGCCGGCGCGTTTGCCGGCAGACGATGCAGGTTTGCGCCAGGTCGATCAGCTGCGCCTGGGCAGTTGGGTGGCGTTCGAGGAAGATGAAGAACACACCCTGCGCTGCAAACTGGCGGCGATCATCGAAGCCACCGGCAAATACGTGTTTGTCGACCGTACCGGGATGAAAGTGCTGGAGCGCGATCGCACGGAACTGGCCCTGGCGTTTCGTCGCGGCGCGGTGCGGGCGCTGGATGACACCTTGCTGTTCGACCGGGCGCTGGAATCGGTGCTCGGCAATCTGCGGCGGCTCAATCGCGGCAAGTGATCGCGCGCCGGGGGCCGATCACGGCATACTGGTCGCCAACACAGTCGGCGTTGAAGGAATCGGTATGCAGTTGGATCCCGCAAGCGGGTGGTGTCACGGGGTGCAGGTCTGCCCTTCGCCCAACTTCAATGAACGCCCGGCGGGCGAAGTCTCCCTGTTGGTCATCCACAACATCAGCCTGCCACCGGCGCAGTTCGCCACCGGCAAGGTGCAGGAATTTTTCCAGAATCGTCTGGATGTCACGGAACATCCCTACTTTGCCGGGATCGCCGACCTGCGTGTATCTGCGCATTTTCTGATCGAACGTGACGGCAAGGTCACCCAGTTTGTCTCCTGTCTTGAGCGTGCCTGGCATGCCGGTGTTTCGGTGTTCGAAGGACGCGAAACCTGTAACGATTTTTCACTGGGCATCGAGCTGGAAGGTACCGATGATCTGCCGTTCACCGATGCGCAGTACCAGGCGTTGACCGTGCTGACCCGGCAGATACAGGCGGCGTTCCCGGCGATTACTGTCGAGCGCATCTGCGGGCACAGCGACATCGCCCCCGGACGCAAGACCGACCCCGGACCCGCATTCGACTGGGCACGCTACCGCGCCGCCCTGGCACAAGAGGAAGGACAATGAGTTTTCTGGTGTTACTGCTGGCGGTCTGGATCGAGAAGTTCTCGGCCCTGCGCCAACGGGTTCAACGCGATGGCGGATGGATCCGCGAACTGCACAAGCTTGAAAGCGGCGGGCTGGCCAGACAGCCGTGGCTGGTGCTGACCGTCCTGGTGCTGTTGCCGGTGGCGTTGCTGGGGTTGCTGCTGGTGGTGCTGGACCCGGTGGCCTACGGTCTGCTGGCCTTGCCGGTGCATTTGCTGGTGGTGATTTACAGCCTGGGGCGCGGAGATCTGCTCGGCGAACTGGGGCCGTTTCGCGACGCCTGGCGTCGTGAGGATCTGCAGGCCGCCGCCCATGTGGCCAAGCGTGATCTGAACATCTGCGCCGAAAGCGGCGAACAATTGCTGGAGCAAGTACAACAGCATCTGTTGTGGCAGGCCTATCAGAGTTTCTTCGCGGTGATTTTCTGGTACTTCCTGCTCGGTCCGGTCGCGGCACTGAGCTATCGCTTGCTGGCGCTGGCGGAAGAAAACGCCCTAAACCCGGCGGTAGCCGAACGGGCCGGGCAACTGCGTCACGCCTTCGACTGGGTGCCGGTGCGCCTGTTGGCGGCGAGTCTTGCCCTGGTCGGCAATTTCGTCGCGGTCAGCCGGGTGATGCTGCACGAACTGCTGAACTGGAACATCAGCGCCGCCCAGCTCATCAACAAGGTCGGGCTGGTTGCCGGGGAGATTCCGCCGGCCGCCGTCGGCCCCGAAGGCATCAACACCCTCGACTGTCTGTGGGAACTGCTGCTGCGGGCCGCGGTGCTGTGGTATGCCTGCTTTGCTCTGTGGACGGTACTCGCGTAAGCCGTTACTGCGACGAGGGGGGCAATCCCCCTCGTTAACCTTAAGTTACAAAACCTCCCTTCGATTTGAGCTATACAGAGATAGCGCCCGATAGTGGCTATCTGCTGTCGCCCCGCGCCTGCCAATAAAAACAAGAAAAACCAAGGGAGACTTCCAGTGAAGAGCTTGCTCTATCCCGCCGTCTCGCTGATGAACCGCTTGAGCTTCGGCATGAAGTTCAGCCTGATCAGCGTGCTGTTCCTGGTGCCAATGCTGGTGACCAACTTCTATCTGGTGCGCGATTCCTATCGCGAATTCCAGGGCACCCGGGTTGAGCTGCAGAGCCTCGACCTGCTGGGCAGCAGCCTGACCCTGCGTCGGGATCTGGAAACCCTCAACAATCTGGTGCAGATCAACGTTACCCTCGGCCAGTCCGGCAAGGCCGGTAATGTCGAGGCGCAGATCACCAGTCTTGAGCAAAACGTCCTGGCACGCCTGCAAGGGTTGACGCCCATGACCGAGGATCCGGAGCAGATCAAGTTCTTCGAGACCAAGCGCGATGAAATGATCGCTGCGTTCAAGAACCAGCAAGCGGAAAACTCCCTGCAAAGCAAAAGTGCGCTGATCGGCAAATTGCTGGGCAATGCGCAGATCTTCAGCCAGATCGTGGCCAGTCAGGCCGGTTTGAGCCGTGACAACCAGGGCGACATTCGCCAGCTCAGCGAGTTGATTACCGCGATCACGCCGGCCGTCACCCAGGCCTTGGGTGAAGGTCGGGCGATGGGCTCGTATTCCTTGGGCCAGGGCTTTCTCAACAGCTCGTCGAGCACCCGCTTCGACGAGCTGCTGGTGCAGATCGAAAAACTGCAGGCCGAGTACGGTCTGAAATTGCAGGACGCACTGGGTTCGAGCAAAGCCGCCCGAGATTCTCTGAGCGCGCCGGCCGATGCCAGCAAGGCGTCGCTGAAACAGGCCGGCACACTGATCGAAGAGCAAGTGGTGATGGCCGAAACGCTCGACGCCCCGTGGCAGGGGTTTTATGACCAGGTCACCGGGCTGATGGACCAGACCTATCAGCTAAACGACGCCACCCTGAAACTCCTCGACACCCAATTGCAGCAGCGCCTGGGGCAAAACCGCACGCACATGGTGCTGCAAGCCGTGGCGTTGTCGGTGGTGTTCGTGCTGATTTTCTATCTCTACGGCGGCTTCTACGCCTCCACCCGCGCCACCCTGAAAAACCTCGGCGCCATGATGGACAAAGTGGCGGCGGGCGACATGACGGTGAATTTCCACGCCAACAGCCGCGATGAGCTCGGCGAGTTGGGCGAGGTGTTCAACGGTACGGTGCGCAAAATCCATGACCTGATCGAACGGGTCGGCCACACCGTTGGCGAGGTCGAGCGACAGGCGGGGCAAGTGGAAAATGTTTCGGCGCAAAGCAATCAGGCGGTCGCCGGGCAACGTACGCAAATCGAGCAAGTGGCTACCGCAATGAACCAGATGTCGGCGACATCGCTGGAGGTGGCACGCAGTGCCGCGGCAGCGGTCAGCAGCGCCCACAGCGTAAACGACGAAACCATCAGTGGTCGCGGTCTGGTGGAATCGCAGCAGGGCAGCATCGCGGCACTGGCGAGCGAAATCGATCAATCGGTGCTGGTGATCAACCAGTTGGCCAGCGACAGCCAGTCGATCAGCCGCGTTCTGGAAGTGATCAAGAGCATCGCCGAACAGACCAACCTGCTGGCGCTCAACGCCGCGATCGAGGCTGCGCGGGCCGGTGAGCAGGGGCGCGGTTTTGCCGTGGTCGCTGACGAAGTCCGCACGCTGGCCAAACGCACTCAGCAATCGACCGAAGAAATCGAGCAGATGATCGCCAAACTCCATGGCGGCGTCGGCGCGGCGGTGAAGGCCATGGGCGTCAGCCATCAGATGGCCAACGGCACGGTGGGGCAGTCGGAAAAAGTCCAGCAGGCGCTGGAAAACATCCTCGGCGCTGTTGGCATGATCGTCGACCAGAACCAGCAGATCGCCGCCGCCGTCGAGCAGCAGACCGCCGTGGCCCATGACATTGACCAGAACATCGTCGAGATCAACCGTGCCGGCGAGCGCACCGCAGAAGGAGCGCATCAGACTGAAGATGCCAGCCGTGCGTTGTCGGCGCAGGTGGTCGAGTTGAAGCAATTGATCAGCGCGTTCCGGGTTTGAATCGACCTGCCTCCTCTGAGGCAGGTTTTTTCGGAATGGCTTGTAGTACTTGTTTGCTTACATCGGTAAGACAAATCCTGTTTTCCTCCGGGCGCTGGTTTTTCGTCTTCAATGAACCAAGCTCTGTTCTTTGACCACTTGGAGGAGATGCACATGTCTGTCGCAACCCTGGGCGTCCAGGGCCGCTGCGCCCACTGCCAGACAACGCTGGTGCTCAAACCCTGGCAACTGAATGCCATATCCATCCACGAACCATTCACCTGTGCGCATTGCCAGAAAAACCTGGAGCTGCGCTGCCCGAAGCAGATCAAACGCTTGCGTTCGCTCGATTCACTTGGCCTGCTGCGCGCCAGTGCGCTCGTGACCGTGTGCACCGCGCTGCTGGTGGCCTTGGTGATGGAATGGGTAGGGCTGCTCAGCGTCACCGAGCAGTTGAACGCGTCGCTGATCACGATTTTCGTGTACTTCGCGGTGATTCGTTACGCCCGGCGGCGTCAGCACCTGACCCTGATTCTCGACGCGGCCAAGGCCCACGCCGACTGACTACCAGCCGAACACGTCGCAGCTGTTGGCGGTACTGGCGGCGGCGAGTTGTGGCGCACTGGTGTTCATCAATGCGGCCAATGAGTCGCAGATTGCCGGCAGGTGCGCCGGCGTATTGCGAATGCCGGGGTACATGGCTGGCGCCATGTCCGGGGAGTCGGTTTCCAGCACCACCGAGTCCAGCGGCAAGTCGGCCAGCACCCGGTGCATGCGCAATGCCTGCGGCCAGGTCGGTGCACCGCCGAGGCCGAGTTTGAAACCGAGCTTGATGTATTCCCGCGCTTCTTCACGACTGCCGGCGAAGGCGTGGATGATCCCGGCGCGCTTGAGCTTGAAGCGCTTGAGCGTGGCAATCACTGCCGCATGGCTGCGCCGTACGTGGATCAATGCCGGCAGTTCGAAATCCGCCGCCAGTTGCAACTGTGCCTCGAACAACGCCTGCTGGCGTTCGCGGTCGAGGCTTTCGATGAAATAATCCAGGCCGATTTCGCCGACTGCGCACAGCTGCCGATGACCTTTTAGCCGAGTCAGCCAGTCGCCCAGTGCCAGCAAATCTTCAGGCCGGTGCTGATCGAGATAGACCGGGTGCAATCCGAACGCCGCGTACAGATCGGCATCGCTTTGCACCAGATCCCACACCCGCTGCCAATTCCCCTCGTAAACCCCGAGCACCACCATTCGCCGCACCCCGAGGGCGCGGCTTTCGTTCAGCAGCGCCGCGCGGTCGGCGTCGAAGTCGGGGAAGTCCAGATGGGTGTGGCTGTCGATCAGCTCCACGGCTCAGTCCCGGTGAATACGCTGCTTGAAGGTACGGGCGATGGCCTGCACGCCGGGCTGGTAATCCGATTGCTCGACCGCCGCCAGTGCCAGTTCCAGTGCCTTGTCGGCGATCAACTGGTGCTGCTGGGCCATGGCGTTGACCGGCAGCGGCAGGAAGTCCAGCAACTGGGTGTCGCCAAACGTGCCGAGGCGCAGCGGGCGGGATTTGAGCGGGAAGTCGTGCAGCGCGTCGAACACGCCTTGCAGCAGAACGTAGGAGGTGGTCACCAGCGCATCCGGCAAATGCCCGAGGCGTTGCAGGAGTTCTTCCATCAACTGCTTGCCGCACTCGCGGCTGAAAGACTCGGCGTGCTCGACCAGCACTTCGCCCTTGAACCCGGCCAAGGCTTGCTTGAACCCGGCCGCACGCTCCTGGCTGATGCTCAGTTCCGGACGGGCACCCAGCAGCACGATCTGTTTCGGCTGCGGGTCGAGCAGGCTTTCGGTCAGGTGCAGGCTGGCTTCGCGGTCATCGCTGACCACCGAGCAGAAGTGTTCGGCATCCATCACCCGGTCAATGGCAATGATCGGCAAACCCTTGGCCTGCAACTGGCGATAGCTGTCGTCACCGGCCGGCAGGCAACTGGCGACGATCAACGCATCGCAGCGCCGGGCGCGGAACAGTTGCAGCAGTTGCCGCTCGCTGTCCGGCGCATCGTCGGAGCTGGCGATCAGCAATTGATAGCCGCGTGCCCGGGCGCCTTGCTCCAGCAGTTTGGCGATCCGCGCGTAACTGGGGTTTTCCAGATCCGGCAGGATAAAACCCAGGGTCCGGGTGTGCCGACTGCGCAGCCCGGCCGCCTGTGGATTGGGGGTAAAGCCGTGCAGATCGACCACCGCCCGCACCCGCTCGACGGTGGCGTTGCTGATGCGTTGCTGTTCGGCCTTGCCGTTGATGACGTAGCTGGCGGTGGTCACGGACACTCCGGCCAACCGCGCGATATCACTGAGTTTCAACCCGGGATTTCCTTGTTTTTTCGAGCTTGCCGCGACATTTTCGCCAATCCTACCCGATTCAGGCAGGCGACTATTGTCGCAGCGCATCCGACAAGTTGGACTTCAAGGATGGGACATTATCGAGTAACGTGCCGATCAATCTAGATTAAACGTTTCAGCAGGCGTATTTTCTACGTTTTAGACGCCTTTGGCCGGTTCTGCCGTGAAACCGCCAAAACTGCCTCCTGAAAAGGATGGCCTACAGCGCCTAAGCTGCAACCATTCAAAACAATACCTGGCATTGAACAGTGCCAAAAAGGAGATCGCATGCTCGAGCTCACTGTAGAGCAGATATCCATGGGCCAGTCGGCTGTGGATAAACCCGCCGCTTTGCAATTGCTGGCCAGTCATCTGGTCGCCGATGGACTTGTTGCCGACGGATACCTGGCCGGGCTGCAGGCCCGGGAGGCTCAGGGCTCGACCTTCCTCGGCCAAGGCATTGCGATCCCCCACGGCACGCCCGAAACCCGCGATCAGGTGTTCGCCACCGGCGTACGCCTGATGCAGTTTCCCGACGGCGTGGATTGGGGCGACGGCCAGATCGTTTATCTGGCCATCGGCATCGCCGCCAAATCCGACGAACACCTGCGCCTGCTGCAATTGCTGACCCGCGCTCTCGGCGAGACCGATCTTGGTCAGGCCCTGCGTCGTGCGAGTTCGCCGGAAGCACTGCTGAAACTGCTGCAAGGTGCGCCGCAAGAGCTGGCGCTGGATGCGCAGATGATCGGCCTCGGGGTCTCCGCCGACGATTTCGAAGAACTGGTCTGGCGCGGGGCGCGTCTGCTGCGCCAGGCCGATTGCGTGAGCAACGGTTTCGCCGGTGTGTTGCAGCAAGTTGAAGCGCTGCCGCTGGGCGATGGCCTGTGGTGGCTACACAGCGAGCAGACCGTGAAGCGTCCGGGTCTGGCCTTCGTCACGCCGGACAAACCGATGCGCTACCTCGGCCAGCCCCTCAGCGGTCTGTTCTGTCTGGCCAGTCTGGGTGAAGCGCATCAGGCGTTGCTTGAGCGTTTGTGCGCGTTGCTGATCGAAGGTCGCGGCCATGAACTGGGCCGCGCCACCAGCAGCCGCAAAGTACTCGAAGTGCTTGGCGGTGAGTTGCCAGCCGACTGGCCGAGCGCGCGAATTGCGCTGGCCAACGCCCATGGCCTGCACGCGCGGCCGGCGAAAATCCTCGCGCAACTGGCGAAAAGTTTTGACGGTGAAATCCGTGTGCGCATTGTCGACGGTCAGGACAGCGCCGTGTCGGTGAAGAGCCTGAGCAAACTGCTGAGCCTCGGCGCCCGTCGCGGTCAGGTACTGGAAATCATTGCCGAACCGAACATCGCTGCCGATGCGCTGCCGGCCTTGCTGACCGCTATTGAAGAAGGCCTCGGCGAAGAAGTCGAACCGTTGCCTGCAGTCAGTCAACAGCGCGAAGTGATTACGGACATTGCAGAAGTCCTGAGCGCCCCGGCCTCCGGCAGTCTGCTGCAAGCGATCCCCGCGGCCCCCGGCATCGCCATCGGCCCGGCGCACATTCAGGTCCAGCAAACCATCGATTACCCGTTGCGCGGCGAGTCCGCCGCTATCGAACGCGAGCGTCTAAAGCATGCGCTGGTCGACGTGCGCCAGGACATTCAGGGCCTGATCGAACGCAGCAAGGCCAAGGCGATCCGCGAGATTTTCATCACCCACCAGGAAATGCTCGACGACCCGGAACTCACCGACGAAGTCGACACCCGCCTCAAGCAGGGCGAAAGCGCCGAAGCAGCCTGGATGGCTGTGATCGAAGCTGCCGCTAAACAACAGGAAGCGTTGCAGGACGCGTTGCTCGCCGAACGTGCTGCCGACCTGCGCGACATCGGTCGTCGGGTGCTGGCGCAACTGTGTGGCGTGCAGACGCCCGCCGAGCCGGAGCAACCGTACATTCTGGTGATGGATGAGGTCGGCCCGTCCGACGTGGCGCGTCTGGATCCGGCGCGGGTCGCGGGGATTCTCACCGCCCGTGGCGGCGCCACCGCTCACAGCGCCATCGTGGCTCGCGCGCTGGGCATTCCGGCGCTGGTCGGCGCGGGTGCTGCGGTGTTGCTGCTGAAGCCGGGCACGCCGTTGCTGCTCGACGGCCAGCGCGGTCGCCTGCACGTCGATGCGGATGCCGCGACCCTGCAACGCGCCAGCGAAGAACGCGACACCCGCGAACAACGCCTGAAAGCCGCCGCCGAACAACGCCACCAACCGGCGCACACCAGCGACGGTCACGCCGTTGAAGTGTTCGCCAACATCGGCGAAAGCGCCGGTGTGATCAGCGCGGTGGAGCAAGGCGCCGAAGGCATCGGCCTGCTGCGCACCGAGCTGATTTTCATGGCTCATCCACAGGCGCCGGACGAGGCGACTCAGGAAGCCGAATACCGCCGCGTCCTCGATGGCCTTGCCGGTCGGCCGCTGGTGGTGCGCACCCTCGATGTCGGCGGCGACAAACCGCTGCCGTACTGGCCGATCGCCAAGGAAGAAAACCCGTTCCTCGGCGTGCGCGGGATTCGCCTGACCTTGCAGCGTCCGCAGATCATGGAAGCGCAGTTGCGCGCCTTGCTGCGTTCGGCAGACAACCGTCCGTTGCGGATCATGTTCCCGATGGTCGGCAGCGTCGAAGAGTGGCGCCAGGCCCGCGACATGACCGAACGCCTGCGTCTGGAAATTCCGGTTGCCGACCTGCAACTCGGAATCATGATCGAAGTGCCGTCCGCCGCGTTGCTGGCGCCGGTGCTGGCCAAAGAAGTCGACTTCTTCAGCGTCGGCACCAACGACCTGACCCAGTACACGCTGGCGATCGACCGTGGTCATCCGACCCTGTCCGCCCAGGCTGACGGTCTGCATCCGGCGGTACTGCAACTGATCGACATCACCGTGCGCGCGGCCCATGCCCATGGCAAATGGGTCGGTGTGTGCGGCGAGCTGGCGGCGGATCCGCTGGCGGTACCGGTGCTGGTCGGCCTCGGTGTGGATGAACTGAGCGTCTCCGGGCGCAGCATCGCCGAGGTCAAGGCACGCATCCGCGAACTCAGCCTGACCCAGGCACAAACTCTTGCTCAACAAGCCCTGGCCGTGGGCAGCGCCAACGAAGTGCGCGCATTAGTGGAGGCCCTGTAATGGCTAAGATTCTTACCCTGACCCTCAACCCGGCGCTGGACCTCACGGTGCAGTTGCCACGCCTTGAGGCCGGTCAGGTCAACCGCAGCGACGCGATGCACACCCACGCCGCCGGCAAGGGCGTCAACGTCGCGCAAGTGCTGGCCGACCTCGGTCATCAACTGACGGTCAGCGGCTTTCTCGGCGAGGACAATCTGCAAGCATTCGAAAACCTGTTCGCCAGGCGCGGTTTCACCGATGCGTTTATCCGGGTGCCCGGCGAGACCCGCAGCAACATCAAGGTCGCGGAACAGGACGGCCGCATCACTGACATCAACGGCCCGGGCCCGGTGGTCGGCGTGGTGGCGCAACAGGCATTGCTGGATCGTCTGGTGCAGATCGCGCCGGGGCATGACGCGGTGGTGGTGGCCGGTAGTCTGCCGCGCGGCGTCAGTGCGCAGTGGTTGCGCGAACTGGTGGAGCGCTTGAAGGCGTTGGGCCTGAAAGTCGCCCTGGACACCAGCGGCGAAGCTTTGCGCGAGGCGCTCAAGGCCGGTCCGTGGCTGATCAAACCGAATACCGAAGAGCTGGCCGATGCGCTGGGCTGTGAGGTGGTGTCCCGCGCGTCTCAGGCCGAGGCAGCCAATCGGCTGCATGCTCAGGGTATCGAGCATGTGGTGATTTCCCACGGCGCCGAAGGTGTGAACTGGTTCAGTGTCGGCTCGGCGCTGTATGCGACACCGCCGAAGGTCAGCGTCGCCAGCACGGTCGGTGCCGGTGATTCGTTGCTGGCGGGCATGCTTCACGGTCTGCTCAGCGCCGACACGCCGGAACAAACCCTGCGCACGGCCACCGCCATTGCGGCGCAGGCGGTGACCCAGATCGGTTTCGGTATTCACGATGCTGCGCAACTGACGCAGCTCGAACAGGGCGTGCGCGTGCGCCCCCTGACAGAACAATAAGAGGGTTTGTCATGAAATTAGCCATTGTCACGGCCTGCCCGAACGGCATGGTCACCAGTGTGCTGTGCGCCCGGTTGCTGGATGCCGCGGCCCAGCGTCAGGGCTGGAGCACCAGCGTCGAAGTGGTGGATGCGGCGCACCCGGAACGTGAGTTGTCGGCGGCCACCATCGAGGCCGCCGAGTGGGTGTTGCTGGTGGCCACCGGACCTGTGGACATGACCCGGTTCATCGGCAAGAAAGTCTTTCGGATCGCGCCGGCGCAAGCCCTGCAGGATGTCGAAGGCGTGCTGCGGCGCGGCGCCGTCGAGGCCGAGGTTTACGTCGCTGCCGAAACGCCGCCCGTGGTTGCCAGCGCCCAAGCGCCGCGCCTGGTCGCTGTCACTGCATGCCCGACCGGCGTCGCCCACACCTTCATGGCCGCCGAAGCCTTGCAGCAAGCCGCCAAGCGTCTGGGCTACGACCTGCAAGTCGAAACCCAGGGCTCGGTCGGCGCGCGAAACCCGCTGAGCGCAGCGGCGATTGCCGAGGCTGACGTGGTGCTGCTGGCGGCGGACATTGAGGTCGCCACCGAGCGTTTCGCCGGCAAGAAAATCTACCGCTGCGGCACCGGGATAGCGTTGAAGCAGTCCGAAGCCACGCTGAAAAAAGCGTTGGCCGAAGGCAAGCAGGAAAGTGCTGCGAGCGACGGCAAAGCCCCGGCCAAACAGGAGAAAAGCGGCGTCTACAAACACCTGCTGACCGGTGTGTCGTTCATGCTGCCGATGGTGGTGGCAGGCGGTCTGATGATCGCTTTGTCGTTCGTGTTCGGCATCACCGCCTTCAAGGAAGAAGGCACGCTGGCGGCGGCGCTGATGCAGATCGGTGGCGAGACCGCGTTCAAATTGATGGTGCCGCTGCTGGCCGGTTACATCGCCTGGTCGATTGCCGACCGTCCCGGACTCGCGCCGGGGATGATCGGCGGTTTGCTGGCGAGCACCCTGGGCGCCGGTTTCATCGGCGGGATCGCTGCCGGGTTTATCGCGGGCTACGCGGCCAAGGCGATCAGTCGCTATGTGGCGTTGCCGCAAAGTCTGGAAGCGCTGAAACCGATTCTGATCATCCCGTTGTTCGCCAGCCTGTTCACCGGGCTGGTGATGATTTACGTGGTTGGCAAACCGGTGGCCGGGATGCTCGCGGCGCTGACGCATTTCCTCGACAGCATGGGCACCACCAACGCGATCCTGCTCGGTGTGTTGCTGGGCGGCATGATGTGCGTCGACCTCGGCGGGCCGATCAACAAGGCTGCCTACGCGTTCTCGGTGGGGCTGCTGGCCTCGCAGAGTTATGCACCGATGGCCGCGACCATGGCCGCCGGCATGGTGCCGCCGATCGGTCTGGGCATCGCCACGTTCATCGCCCGACGCAAGTTCGCCCAGACTGAACGCGAGGCCGGTAAAGCGGCGCTGGTGCTCGGGTTGTGCTTCATTTCCGAAGGGGCGATTCCGTTTGCCGCGAAAGACCCGTTGCGGGTGATTCCGGCAAGCATTGCCGGCGGTGCGCTGACCGGTGCTCTGTCGATGTACTTCGGCTGCAAGCTGATGGCGCCCCACGGTGGACTGTTCGTGCTGGCGATTCCGAATGCGATCAACCATGCGCTGCTGTACCTGCTGGCGATTGTCGCGGGCAGTCTGCTGACGGCGGTGGTGTATGCGCTGGTCAAGCGGCCGGAGGCTGTGGAACTGGCGCTGGAGCCCGCGAAGGCCTGAGGTGTCACACCCCTTTCATCTAGCGGTGCTTAAGTTTTCCTTTTTTCAGGGAGAACACCATGAGCGATTTCAATCCCGGTCGCCGGCGCGTGATGCAAGCCGTCGGCGCCGGACTGCTGATGCCGGGGCTGGCGCCGGCAGTCATCGCGTCGGTCAAGGATCGACCGCAACTCACTGATGGCGTGCAATCCGGTGACTTGCAGGGCGACCGCGCGATGATCTGGAGCCGTGCCGACCGCCCGGCGCAGATGGTGGTTGAGTGGGACACCCGTAGCCAGTTCCGCCACCCGCGCCGTGTCGTCTCGGCGCTGGCTGATGCCCGCAGCGATTTCACCGCCCGCGTCGAACTCACGGGCTTGCCCGCCGATCAGGCGATTTTCTACCGCGTGTATTTCAAGGATGCCCGCACCGGCGTCGCCAGCGAACCGTGGCTTGGCCATTTGCGCAGTGCGCCGACAGCGCGGCGCAATCTCCGTTTCGTCTGGAGCGGTGACACCGTCGGCCAGGGGTTCGGCATCAACCCCGATATCGGCGGCATGCGCATTTATGAAGCGATGCGCCTGCGCCTGCCGGACTTCTTTATCCACAGCGGCGACACCATCTACGCCGACGGCCCGGTGCCGGCGCAGCTGACCACCGAGGGTGGCCGGATCTGGCGCAACCTCACCACCGAAGCCAAGAGCAAAGTCGCCCAGACCCTCGACGACTATCGCGGCAATTACCGCTACAACCTGATGGATGAAAACGTCCGTCGCTTCAACGCCGAAGTGCCGCAGATCTGGCAGTGGGACGACCATGAAGTGGTCAACAACTGGTCGCCGGGCAAGCAGCTCGACGAGCGTTATCAGGAAAAAAATATCCACACCCTGGTCGGCCGTGCGCGTCAGGCCTGGCTCGAATATTCGCCGATGCGTTTGCAGGCGGCCGATGGCGGCGGGCGGATCTATCGCAAGCTGAGTTACGGGCCGATGCTCGATGTCTTCGTGCTCGACATGCGCAGTTATCGCGGCGCCAACGACGACAATCTCGGGGCGGAAAAACCGTTCTTGGGGCGCGAGCAGCTGAATTGGCTCAAGCGCGGATTGAAAGCCTCGAAGGCTCAGTGGAAAGTCATCGCCGCTGACATGCCGATCGGTCTTGGCGTGCCGGATGGCGAGGTCAGCCCCGGTGTTGCGCGCTGGGAAGCGGTGGCCAACGGCGACCCCGGCCCGGCGCAGGGGCGTGAGCTGGAAATCGCCGAGCTGCTGGGCTTTTTGCGCGCGCAACAAGTACGCAATTTCGTGTTCCTGACAGCGGACGTGCATTACTGCGCGGCGCATCACTACCATCCGGATCGCGCGGCGTTCCAGGATTTTGAACCGTTCTGGGAGTTTGTCGCGGGGCCCTTGAACGCCGGCAGTTTCGGGCCCAATCCGCTGGACAAGACCTTTGGCCCGCAAGTGGTGTTCGAGAAGGCGCCGGCGGTACAGAACGCCTCGCCGTTTGCCGGATTTCAGTTTTTCGGTGAGGTGAACATCGAGGGGCAGAGCGGGGAGATGAGCGTGGTGTTGCGGGATCTGGAGGGGGTTGCGGTGTTTGAGCAAAAACTGCAACCGACTTGAGTTCACCGCAAACAATTTGTGGGAGCGAGCAAGCTCGCTCCCACAGTGGTTATGTGTGGTCAGTAAACGTCGCGGCGATAGCGACCCTGTTCGATCAGGTGTTCGACCTCTTCGGCGCCCAGCACTTCATTGAGCACCTGATCCACGCCTGACGCCATGCCTTGCAGGCTGCCGCAGATGTAGATCACTGCACCGTCCGCCAGCCATTTCTTCAACTCGTCGGCCGATTCGCGCAGGCGATCCTGCACGTAAATCTTCTCGGCCTGATCCCGCGAGAACGCCAGATCGAGACGTTCCAGATCGCCGTTGATCAACCACTCTTCCAGCTCCGCACGGCAGAGGAAATCGTGCTCGCGATTGCGCTCGCCAAACAGCAGCCAGTGACGCTGTTGGTTGTCGGCAATCCGCGCCTTGAGCAAGCTGCGAAGCCCGGCGAGGCCGGTGCCGTTGCCCAGCAGAATCATCGGCACCGCAGCGTTCGGCAGATGGAAACCGCTGTTGCGGCGCACGCGCAGGCTGATGCTGCCGCCGACCGGAGCATGCTCGGTCAGCCAGCCGGAACCGATGCCGAGACGACCGTCGGCATGCTGTTCCTGACGCACGATCAGCTCCAGCACGCCGTCGGCGGCAATCGAGGCGATCGAGTATTCGCGCATGGCCAGCGGCACCATTGCATCGACCAGTGCCTGAGCATGCAGGCCCACCAGATGGGCGCGGTGCTCGGGCAGTTGGCGGGTGGCGAGGGCGACCTCCAGCGACTCTTCCAGGCCGTTGACTTTGACGCTGGTTTCACCACGGATGCCGAGACCGTCGAGAAAGTGCTCGATGGCCCACGGGCAGTTGCGCGGCAGCACTTCCACCAGATCGCCGGCCAGCCAGCTGCGGGAGGTCGGTGCGGTCAAGCCGAGCAGGAAGGCGGGGGCGCCGCTGCTGTCCGGGTTCATCAGTTCTCGACGTACCAGCGTCCAGTTTTCGTAGCTCGGCGCCTGCCAGGTGTCGACCGGCGCTTGTCCGGTGATTTGGCCCAGCTGTGTCTGCCAGTGACGCAGCGCGTAAGGATCACCGCTGTCGACTTCCACCGGGGCGAACAAGGTCTTGCCGCCGTGCTCGCCCAGCCATTGATGCAGGCGCCGGGCGAAACCGCAGAAGTGCTGATACTGACGGTCGCCGAGGCCGAGTACGGCGTAGTTGAGGCTGTCGAGGGTCGAGGCGTTCTTCAACACCTTGCGCTCGAAACCGCGAGCGCTGTCCGGCGCTTCGCCGTCGCCGAAGGTGCTGACCACAAACAGCGCGTTGTTCGAGTCCCGCAGATCCTGCTCGCTGACATTGGCCAGCGGCTGCACCTTCACCGGCAATCCGGCCGCCTGCAACTGGCCGGCGGTCTGCCAGGCGAGTTGCTCGGCAAAACCGCTCTGGCTGGCAAAGCCGATCAGCCACGCCGGCGTGTCGCCGGCCGGTTGGTCGAGGCCTTTGCGGGCATCCTTGATCTGCTTTTTCTTGCGTCGGCGATCCAGGTACAGCAGCCAGCCGGTGATGAAGAACAGCGGCATCAACACCGCTGCGACGGTGACGATGATTCGCCCGGCCAGGCCGAAATAGCTGCCGACATGCAGCGCGTAAATGCTGGTCAGCAATTGCGCCTTGAAGCTCTTGTCGGCGTAGCGATCCACACGTTTGACGACGCCGGTGGCCGGGTCGAGGGTGATCTGGTTCAGCGCGCGGTCATGGGGCGAGCTGTCGAGCAGATAGAACACGGTCGCCGGTTGGCCGGCCACGGGCGGCATACGGATGTTGTAGGAGGCGAGGCCTGGACCTGCGGCGCTGTAGATGCTGATCCACATGGCGGCGTAATCGGCAGTCGGCGCCGGCCCTTCGGGGGCCGGGCCGCGACCGCCGCGCACGCGCTCGTTTTGCGGCGCGTCGGAAAGCAACCTGGTCAGGCCTTTGTTGTACCACTCGTAGGACCAGGACAGTCCGGTCAGTGCCAGCAGCAGGTAAACCAGCATGCACCAGGTGCCGAACACCGAATGCAGATCCCAGTTGAAGCTGCGGCCCTTTTTCTTCCAGTCGAGGGTCAGCCAGACGCGCCAGCTGTTCCACTGGCGCGGCCAGCGCAGGTACAGGCCGGACAGGCAGAAAAACAGCAGCATCAGGGTGCAGGCGCCGGTGATGTTGCGGCCCGTATCGCCCATGGCGAGGAACCGGTGCAGTTGCAGCATCAGGCCGAAGAAATCCTGACCGGTGGCGTTGCCCTTGAACTCGGCGGTGTAGGGATCGAAGTAACGCATCTCGCCACGGCGCTCACCTTTGGGCGGGGTGAACCAGACGCGGCCGGCGCTGCCGCTTTCGGTCTCGACGGAGAGCATCGAGACTTTCTTGCCCGAGGCCGCTTCGATCTGCGCCACCAGCTCGGCGGGCGGCAGGACGCCGGCGACCTGTTTCTCCACCTGCAACACGGAGGGGTTGAGGGCTTTGAGTATTTCGTCCTGAAACGAATAGGCAGCGCCGGTGATGCCCATCAGGGCCAGCACCAGCCCGGCAGTGATGCCAAAAAACCAGTGCAACTGGAACAGGGTTTTCTTCAACACGTCGCTTGCCTTGTCCGTTCGGAAATGGTGTTCACGGCGTGCATTATGCCGTGGCTTATCGAGAAACGTTCTTTATTACGCACAAAAGCCCCGCTCAAATGAATGAACGGGGCTCGATACTTCCCACTTCGATCAGAAGTGGAAGTTGGTACTCAGCAATGCCGTACGGCCCGCCGCCTGGTTGGCGAAGTGAGTCGAGAAGGCCTTGTCGTAGTAGGTCTCGTTGGTCAAGTTCTGCACGTTCAGTTGCAGGTCGACATTCTTGCTCAGCTTGTACGCAGCCATCGCGTCGTAGCGAACGTAGGAGTCGACCATGGTGGTGTTGGCCACGTTGCCGAACACATCATCCACATAAAACGCACCGCCACCGATGGTCAGCTTCGGCGTGACCTGGTAAGTGGTCCACAGGCTGGCGCTGTTTTTCGGCGTGTTAGGCAGCTCGTTACCATTGTTGGCCTTGTTGGCCGGCAGGTCACCACCGTCAACCTGTTCGCTGTCCATGTAGGCGTAACCGGCGAACACTTGCCACTTGTCGGTGATCTTGCCGCTGGCGGACAACTCGATACCTTGTACACGCGTCTTGCCGGCGTTTTCGTACGAGGTGGTATCCACCTGGACACGCGCGTTTTCTTTCTCGGTGCGGAAGATGTCGGCGGTCAGCGACAGGCGATCGTTCAGCAAATCCCACTTGGTACCGATTTCGTAGTTTTTGGTGGTTTCCGGCTCCATGTCGCTCTTGAGCAGGTTGCCGTTACGATCCGGCGTGCCGCCCAGCGGGTTGCCTTCCTGACCTTCACCCAGGGTGTTGCCCGGCGGTGTGGCGGAGGTGGCGTAGGACGCATAGATGCTGCCGTTCTCGGCCGGTTTGTAGACGATGCCGAACTGACCGGTGACGAACTCGCTGGTGTCCGAACCCTTGGAGGTGGTGCGGCCAGCATTGTTGTAGGTGTTGTAGCCCGTTTCGAAGTGGTCGTAACGCAGGCCCATGTTCACCAGCCATTGCCGGGACAGTTCCAGAGTGTCGAATACGTACAGCGCGTAGGTATCGGACTGGGTGTCGGTGCCGGCGTAGTTGCGCGAGATCGCGCCGTTCCACGGATCGTTCGGGTTCGGGTTCGACAGCGAGGTGCAGTTGTAGCCGCTGGCAGCGCCGATCAGGCCCGGATTGCAGTTGGTGGTCACGGTCGAAGTGCGCGGCGTGGTGTCGGTGTTGACGTTGTACGAGGATTTGCTGCTTTCCTCACGGGTGTATTCGACACCGGTGGAGAAGCTGTTCTTGAAGCCGGCGAGGTAGAAGTCGCCGAACAGATCGGTCTGGTTGGTGGTGGTCTCGGTGTTGCTCACGCGAGTGTTCGCACGACGCCAGACGCTGCCGTTGTTGACGTTGCCCTTGCTGTCGTCCGGCTGGGTCAGGATGTAATCCTGCATGCTGGTGCCGTGACGCAGGGTGTTCTTGATCGTCAGCGAGTCGCTCAGGTCATGCTCGATGGCGAAGGTCGCGGTATCGGTGCGGCCTTTGCGGAAGTCGCGGTCCAGACCGTAGAAGTTGCTGTGATCGCCACCGGCGTACGGCTTGTCCGGATTGGACTTGGTACGCGCCGCCGAGCCGCCGGCAGGAATCGTGTAAGGGATGCCCGAGTCCGGCGTGTCATTGCTTTCGAGATGGTAGTAGTCGAGGTTGACGCGGGTGTCGGTGCCCAGGCCGAAGGCCAGGGACGGCGCGATGCCCCAGCGGTCGTAGTCGACCTTGTCGCGACCGGCGACGTTGCTCTCGTGGCTCATCAGGTTCAGACGGCCGGCAGCGGTGTCGCTGAACTGGTAGTTGCCATCCAGGGTGTAACGCTGGGTCTGGTCGGAGCCCCAGGTGAAACCACCGTCGAACGAGTTGCCCAGGTGCGCTTTCTTGCTCACCAGGTTGATGCTGCCGCCAGCTGCGCCACGACCGCCGATGGCGGAGTTCGGGCCCTTGCTGACCTCGATGTTTTCCACGGCGAAGATCTCGCGGCTCTGGGAACCGGTGTCGCGCACGCCGTCGAGGTAGGTGTCGCCCTGGGCGTCGAAACCACGGATGAACGGACGGTCGCCCTGCGGGTTGCCACCTTCACCGGCACCGAAGGTAATGCCCGGTACGGTGCGCAGCGCATCCTGCATGTTCAGGGCGCCGGTGTCTTTGAGGACTTGTTGCGGGATAACGGTGACCGAGCGCGGTGTATCAACCAGCGGTGCGGTGTACTTGGGCGAGGAGGCTTTCTCGACCTGGTAGGAAGTCGAGTCCTGGGCTTCACCGGTGATGGCGGTGGCGTCCAGGGCGATGGCATTGCCGGTGGCTTTGCTGTCGGTTTTTTCGGCGGCAAACACCATGTGGCCTGCGGAGCCGGCGGTGATTGCCACGCCGATGGCGGAAGCGAGCAGACGTGGTGAACCGACCGGTAATTGTGCTTGTTGACGTGCCATTTTTATTCCCCTCCCCAAGGATTTGAGGCGGCGGAATATAGGGTAAACAGGTATTCGTATCAATTGCGAAACATTGTTATTCGCACTGAATTTACATTCTTTACAATTTAACCTTACGGTTTTTACCAGTTCATTCGTCTAGCGGGTTTTACACAGCCAATAAGAATCAATACCATTGCCGCCTCTTTGCCATCAGGTGACATTGCCATGCTGCTGCACATCCCCGCTCTGTTCGAAAAAGACGAAGTGCGGCGCATCCGCGAGGCTCTGGAACAGGCCGACTGGGCCGATGGCAAGATCACCGCCGGCTATCAATCGGCCAAGGCCAAGCACAATCTGCAACTGCCGGAAGGTCATCCTCTGGCCAAGGAAATCGGCGCCGCGATGCTTGAACGCCTGTGGAAAAATCCGCTGTTCATGTCCGCCGCGCTGCCGCACAAAGTGTTCCCGCCGTTACTCAACTGCTACACGGCGGGCGGCAGCTTCGATTTCCACATCGACAACGCAGTGCGCCAGCCCAAGGGCAGCATTGAGCGGGTGCGCACTGATCTGTCCGCCACGCTGTTCTTCAGCGAACCCGAGGACTACGACGGCGGCGAGCTGGAAATCCAGGACACCTTCGGCACCCAACGGGTGAAACTGCCCGCCGGCGATATGGTGCTGTACCCCGGCACCAGTCTGCACAAGGTCAATGCGGTCACTCGCGGCGCGCGTTATGCCTCGTTCTTCTGGACCCAAAGCCTGGTGCGCGAAGACAGCCAGCGCGCGTTGCTGTTCGAGATGGACGGTGCGATCCAGCAACTCACCCAGGACATGCCCGATCATCCTTCGTTGATCCGCCTCACTGGCACCTATCACAACCTGTTGCGTCGCTGGGTCGAGGTGTAAGTGGCGGACTTTCGGTTACGTCGCGAAGAAGTCCTCGACGGCGAACGCCTCACCGCCATGCTCGAAGAAAGCCCGGCCCGTGCGGCTCAGGCGATTCTGATCGCAGCGGGTGAGGGCGTGCTCGAAGCGCAGGCGCTGCTTGGGCAGATTTTGCTCGATGGCCACGGGATTGCGCAGGATCAGCCGCTGGCAGTGCGCTGGTTTGAAATCGCCGCAGGGCAAGGTCATCTGATGGCGCGCAACATGCTCGGTCGTTGTCATGAACACGGATGGGGTTGTGTGGCCAGCGCCGAACTCGCCGCGCGCCATTACCAGGCGGCCGCCGACGCGGGGCTGGATTGGGCGATGTACAACCTGGCAAATCTGCACGCCACCGGACGTGGAATACCCGAAGACCAGGCGCAGGCCCTCGCCCTGTACCGCAGCGCTGCCGAGTCGGGACATGCCAAGTCGATGAACCTGTTGGGTCGGTATCTGGAAGAAGGACGTCACTGTCCGCAAGATCTGCCAACGGCGCGTGACTGGTATCGTCGAGCGGCTGAGGGCGGCGATTTTCGAGGACAGTTCAGTCACGCCGCGATACTTGCCGATGAGGGACGCATTGATGACGCTCTTGGCTGGCTGCGCAAGGCGCTGGACGCGGGCAATGTGAATTTCCTGCGAGTCGCCAGCGTGTCTTTGTTGAATGCACAACATCCTCGAATCCGTGCAATGGCAGACGCTTATAAGTTGCGGCTGGCAGAGTTAGTTGCTTTGTAAGTATTTACTTCGCGGTTATTTGTTTTCATCAAGTTGATGTGGCTGTTCTCGGGTAAGTATTCGGGTGAATGGCTTGTTTGTCGTGATTGCTAATATTTGAATGCTTGTTGATTGGTGTTTTGCTGTCCTAAGGTTGTTTTGCGATGTCGGCGCTCAAGTTGAAGTGAGTTGAGTGACGATGTCGTTTCTAAAATAACTTTTATTAAATATCCGAAGAAGACAAGGAGTCTCTTATGGAATTCAAGATGGACAGCAAAATTGTCGAGATCGCCGCAAAAGCGCCTCTGATGTTTGTAAATGCTTCGCTTGGTGAAGATGAAGAATACAATCGGGACCCCGGTATTCAATTAACCAAGGAACAAATTATCGGCCTGCGTAAGTATGAAGTTTTGGGGCTGTCACTTCCTGTTCGGCTGGAAGATGTCGTTGCCTATCTGAACTATGGTGCCGGGGATGCGGGGGGCGTTGGTCTCAAGGCAGCAGACTTTCAGAGGACCTTCGTCTGCACCTACGACCATGCGAAACGCTGGTCGCCGTTGCGTGAAAAAATCATGCTTACCGGGACTGACCTGAAGGTATTTGCCGGTAGCATTCTTGGCGCAGGTGCAGCAATTCAAGAGATCTACAATGACCAGCCTTCATCCTCTTACCTGGAAAACTACGATATCTACACGCCGGAGGAGTATCAGGAACTGGAGCGCAGGTTCCCGAACCTTCCAAGCCTGAACTTCCCTGCCGATGACGCCCTTGAGGTCAAGTCTCACCTCAAAACCATTCTGGACAAGGTGACAGCGGCCCACAGTAAGGCCGAACGAGTCCGAGAGGAGCTCGACAGTTTCGGCACCGATATGCGCGAGACGGTCTTGCCGGCGATCAGGTTGCGACTGGAGTTTGTGTCCCGTAATACCTACCAGGCCGACATCCAGATTCTGCAAGGCGAAATTGACCAGCGCTCCAAAGCTATTGATGAACTCAACAAGCAATATGATCAGCTGGTTCAGGAAGCAATCAGATCTGCGGCGACGTTTAACATTGGTGGTTTGATACTCGGTATCTATCAGGGCGTCAAAGCCGAAAAGATCCGCAAGGAGCGAAACCAGCTAAAAACAGAACAACAGTCTGCCAATCAGAAGATGGCCAGCAAGAGTCAGACACTGAGTTCCTTGAACAAGGTGCGTGATGACCTGCAGAACCTCAGCTACGTTGCGATTGAAGCAGAAGTTGCAACTCAAAATCTGATGCTGGTCTGGAACGCTCTGAGTACTTACCTCAAAGGTTCTTTTGAAGATATTGATGGTATTGTGACGGCAACTAATTTCAGGATGTTCAAAAATCAGATTCTCTCCATCATTGACCCGTGGCGAAAAATAAGAACAGCTTCTGATCAACTGCTGGGTGTGTTCGCAGCGGCAGAAAAAGAGTATGGAAACGGCTTTGCAGTATTCAGGAGCAACACAATGATGTTATCGCTACAGGATGATTTGACTTCTTCTGATTTTGACGTCGCGGCACTGCGTGTACACGGTGCTTCGGTTCAGGCAAGTAATGTCACTGCGCAAATGCTGGGTGAGCAATTCAATTATTTGCCAGGTACCGTCCGCACCATGAATGGGCTGACGGTGGCTATCCAGAAGGCCACATTCGAACTTCGTAATCAGGCCCAGACGACAGGGATCAATCTGGAGCGTGCGCAGAACAGGCTGAAAATGTCTCAGAGCGATCTCCTCAAATATCCTGAAGAAGGGGATGAAATCCGCGAAGAAATGGAAACCGAGCTCAAGAATGTATCGATGAAAGTCTCCGAGCACGCGAACGATTTGAAGATGACGCACAACGGCTTGAGTACGGCTTATGACCGATCGGCTTCGGCGCAATGGATTGTGACGCTGCAGCAGGACCGGGCGTTCACGGAGGCATTGAAGGTCAAGTCGGAAGAAAAAATCGCCGATTTCGAAAAGCAGATGGAATCGGTGTCTGAAGCGCTCGAACTGATCGCGAAAGCCGGGGTGGAGAAAATCGGTCAGGAAGCCCGATTGACGCTGGATAACCTGAAAGCACTGGGGCTGGCGCCACCGCAGGTTCAGATTGCACTGTTTGCCATTGATACCTTGAAAAAAATGATCGCGGGTATCGGCGAGGCCATTTCCTATCTGAACATGCTGGCGGGTTACAACCAGCTCAAGGATAAGGCAGCTGATCTGAGGGCGCAGTTGAAGAAGCACGTCAACGATATCTACCAGATCGATGGAAAGATTCAGCTGGTGCAAGTGCTCGACCAGTTGGACGAAGAGCGCTGGAGTTACGTGAATGAGTATTCGAATCTGGTGGCTGTATTCGAGTCCTTCGCCCGAGACTTCCAACAGGACAAGTCGCAGCCTGCCGAGGAGCGGACGGCTGCCGCACTCACCCGGATTGCCGATGTCAGGCAGTACCTGAAAACTGTTCAGCAGTAAGGAGTCGAGGCGGTGGGCGACATGCTCACCGCTTCCCTGTCACTCATGAAAACACTTGCCTATGAATTCTCCACAACGCAACGACGCGTGCTGGATCGATACACAATTTTTCTCGGTTCTCTTCACCCAACCTTCAACAACATTCCTTTGGTGTTTGAGCGCCGCAGAGCCAGCGGTCATCAACTGGCGGTACGGGCCAGCGATTCGCGTTTGAACAACGCCAGCTTCAATGCACGCTACTTGCAGGAGTTCTGGCAGCGCACCGAAGAGGTTCGGCGCCTGTGCAGTACTTACGTCGCGGATCTGGCTGCGTTCACTGCCGAATCGCTGGAAATTAGCCGCAATACTTCAAGGAACGAGCCCCTCAGTCAGGTGGATTTCAAGTTGTACAGCTTATCCAGGTCGCCGACCTGGAGGTTGTTTCCCCCTACCAATGTCCCGGAGCTCGTTCACGAACTCGCGCTTCGTTTTTACTCGTTGAGGGCAGCGATAGGCCAACTGAAATACACAATCGTCGAGGTGCATGACGAGTCGTTCGGGCTCAAGTCGGTGTTTGGCAGGGCGATGGATCATCGCTCGTGCCAGTGCCATAACCAACCCGCAGTGGTTGAGGAGTTGTTTCGTGAAGCGCGCACGTCGCCGGTTTGGGACGTAGCTTATTCGTCAGCGGATCCGGTAGTCAGGGCCGCTGAATACAAAGCTGATGTAGCAGTGTTGTTTAACGGATTGGCTTCCGTGAGTTCGCACATCAGCGTGTTTCTCGAAGAAACCGGCTTGCGCATCGAAATGTTGTACTACGACTTGTTGAGGGCAGAGCGCGCATCGAAACTCGGCGAGTTGAATTTCCAGCTGGCCGCCATGCAAGAGGGCGCCGATGAGTTCATGACCATGCTCAATCATCTTGAGAGCTGGCTGCGCAAATAAAAAAGGCCCATACACATGCATGGGCCTTTTCATTTACAGCTTCGCTTACACGTAGAACGACTTCAGCGGCGGGAAGCCATTGAACTCTACCGCGCTGTAGCTGGTGGTGTACGCACCGGTCGACAGCCAGTAGAGGCGATCACCAATCGCCAGATTCAGCGGCAGGCCGTACTTGTAGTTTTCGTACATGATGTCGGCGCTGTCGCAGGTCGGGCCGGCGATCACGACTTCTTCCATCTCGCCTTTCTTCTCGGTCCAGATCGGGAACTTGATCGCTTCGTCCATGGTTTCGATCAGACCGGAGAACTTGCCCACATCGGTATAAACCCAACGCTCGACGGCGGTACGGGATTTACGCGCGACCAGTACCACTTCGCTGACCAGGATGCCGGCGTTGGCAATCAGTGAACGGCCCGGCTCCAGAATGATTTCCGGCAGATCATCACCGAAGTCTTCCTTGAGGAAGCGGATGATTTCTTCGGCGTAGGTTTCCAGGCTGTTGGTGCGGGTGATGTAGTTGGCCGGGAAGCCACCGCCCATGTTGATCAGCTTCAGGTGGATACCGTCTTCTTCTTTCAGGCGCTCGAAAATCACTTTGACCTTGGCGATCGCGGCGTCCCAGACGCTGATGTCACGCTGTTGCGAACCGACGTGGAACGAGATGCCGTAAGGCACCAGACCCAGATCGCGGGCGAGGATCAGCAGGTCCATGGCCATGTCGGTCTGGCAGCCGAATTTGCGCGACAGTGGCCAATCGGCTGTGGTCGAGCCTTCGGTCAGGATGCGCACATAAACTTTGGCGCCCGGTGCGGCCTTGGCGATGTTGCGCAGGTCGGCTTCCGAGTCGGTGGCGAACAGACGCACGCCCTTCTCAAAGAAGTAGCGAATGTCCTTGGACTTTTTGATGGTGTTGCCGTAGCTGATCTGGTCCGGGCTGACGCCCCGGCTCAACACTTTGTCCAGCTCATAGATCGAGGCGATGTCGAAGCTCGAACCTTTCTCTTTGAGCAGGTCGATGATCTCGCCGGCCGGGTTGGCCTTGACCGCGTAGTAGACCTTGGCGAATTCGAAACCGGCGCGCAGGTCATCGTAGGCCTGGGCGATCATCGCGGTGTCGATCACCACGAACGGGGTTTCCTGTTTGTCGGCGAATGCCTTCATTTTCTGAAAGGTTTCGCGCGCGAAATAGTCTTCGACCTGGATCGACATACCTGGGAGCTCCTATGGGCAAACGGGTAAAAACAATGGGTGCATATGAACGTCCTCCGTATCCCCACTTTGGTTCGCCTACTTCCCAAGGCATGTCGCCGAAAGCAAAAAGGCCATGGGAAATGTAGTCTTTCTTTCCCTTGGCCTTGCTGTCTCGTCGTCAGTACTTGAGCCGGATGGATCGTTTCCAGCATGGACGTTCGGCGCGAACTTTAGGGCGTGAGGGGCCTGAGATCAACTAAAAATGTCGCGTTTTTGCACGCTTCTGACGTGCGTCGCGGATATCACTCTTTGTAGCCGACCGAGATGACGGTCAGATGTTCCGCAATAATTTTAAGGTGTTAAAAATACCTGCACGTTCGAAGCTGATGTGCGCCAACTCTCAGATAACTACGATCACTTCAACATCGGCGACGTTGGCCGCGAGAAGGGCAGGTGAGGGGGGATTTGCTGGTTGAAGCTGACAAGAACGGCCGGGTCCGGCGCTCTGGTGTGTTGATATTTCTTGCCGGCTCATCGTCGGCGAAAAAATCCCGGCCTTGAGGATCCGGTGGTCGAAAAAAAGGGCTGTCGAACAGCCCTTTTGCTTTTGATCAGGACACCGCCTCGGCTGGCGACACGATATTGGTCTTCATTCCGCGCGATCGACCCGAACTCAGGTACGCCGCAATCGACTCCTGGGTGACCTCGCCGAGGAATACCCGCTCGGCATCCATCACCGGCAACCAGGCACGATTGAACTCGTACATCCGCGACAAGAGGATGCGCAAATGCTCGTCGTACGCCGCCGTGGCGTTGAACTCGCGCAGGAACTGGGCACAGGTGCCGGTCTGGCGATGCAGGTCGCGACGGCGCACATAACCCAGTGCCTTGTTCTCGGCGTCGGTGACGACGACATAGCGGCGGTCATGCTCGTCCATCAACTCCAGCGCATCGGCCACCGGGGTTTCCGGGCTCACCGATGGCGCGTTGTCTGCCGCGTCTTCGGCTTTCACCAGTAGCAGGCGTTTGAGGGTGCTGTCCTGGCCGACGAAGTTGCTGACAAAGTCGTCTGCCGGATGCGCCAGCAGCGTGTCCGGATGATCGATCTGCAACAGCTTGCCGGCGCGGAAGATCGCGATCTTGTCGCCCAGCTTGATCGCTTCGTCGATGTCGTGGCTGACCATGATCACGGTCTTGTTCAACGCGCGCTGCATCTCGAAGAACTCGTTCTGGATCATTTCGCGGTTGATCGGGTCCACCGCACCGAACGGTTCGTCCATCAGCAACAGCGGTGCATCCGCGGCCAGCGCGCGGATCACGCCGATCCGTTGCTGCTGGCCGCCGGACAGTTCGCGCGGGTAACGATGCAGATACTGCTTGGGCTCAAGCTTGATCATGCTCATCAGTTCGCGGGCGCGGTCGTGGCATTTCTGTTTATCCCAACCGAGCAGTTTCGGCACGACGACGATGTTCTCTTCGATGGTCATGTTCGGGAACAGACCGATCTGCTGGATCACGTAGCCGATGTTGCGGCGCAGGGTCACTTCGTCGAGGTCGGTGGTGTCTTCGCCGTTGATCAGGATCTTGCCGGAGGTCGGCTTGATCAGGCGGTTGATCATTTTCAGCGTGGTGCTTTTGCCGCAACCCGATGGCCCGAGGAACACACAGATTTCGCCTTCATTGACGGTCAGGCTTACCGAGTCCACGGCTTTCACATCTTTGCCGTTGCTTTGGAAGGTCTTGCTGAGGTTTTGAAGTTCGATCATTTGAGGAGTCCTTTTGGAGTCAGCGAACGTTGCAGCCACTGCAAAATGAGGTCGGCGAAGATCGCCAGAAGACTGACCAGCAGCGCGCCGACGATGAGCATCGACATGTCGCTGCGGCTGATGGAGGCGAGGATCAGCACGCCAAGGCCGCCGGCGCCGATGGTCGCGGCGATGGTCATCACGCCGATGTTCATCACCACGGCGGTGCGTACGCCCGCGAGGATCACCGGTACCGCAATCGGCAACTCGACCATGCGCAGGCGCTGGCCAAAGGTCATGCCGATGCCGCGAGCAGCTTCGCGGATGCCCGGCTCGACGCCGGTCAGGGCGAGGTAGGTGTTGCGCATGATCGGCAGCAGTGAATAAAGGAACACCGCCGTGATTGCCGGCATCGGGCCGAGGCCCTGGCCGAATTTCGAATAGAACGGCAGCAGCAGACCGAACAGGGCAATCGACGGCACGGTGAGCAATACCGTGGCGCTGGCCTGCAAGGGACCTGCGAGCGTCGGAAATCGAGTCATCAAAATCCCCAGCGGCACGCCGATGAGGATTGCCAGACTGACGGCGATGCCGACCAGGGTGATGTGCTGCCAGGTCAGGTGCATCACCTGCTGCCAGTCGAGGTGGGAAAAGGCGTTCAAAAATTCCATGACTTTTCCTCCTTTAATTCAGTGGATGCTGGCGCAGGAAATCGGCAGCGACTTTCGACGGGCTTTCGTGATCGACATCGACCCGCGCGTTGAGCTGGCGCATGGTTTCGTCGTCGAACAGTTCAGCCAGCGGCTTGAGTTGCTCCGCCAGTTGCGGATGGGCGTCGAGGTAGGCCTGACGCACCACAGGAGCGGCGGTGTAGTCCGGGAAGTAATGCTTGTCGTCCTCCAGCAGCTTCAGGCCGAAAGCATTGAGGCGACCGTCGGTGGTGTAGACCAGACCGGCAAACACCTGCCCGTTGCGCAGCGCGGTGTAGACCAGGCCTGCGTCCATCTGGCGGATGTTCTTGCGGGTCAGGTTCATGTCGTAAAGCTTGACCATGCCGTCCAGACCGTCGGAGCGGTTGGCGAACTCGGTGTCCAGCGCGACCAGGTGGTTGGTCTTGGCTTCAGCCTTCAGCACGTCGTTCAACTGGCTGATATTGCTGATCTGCGGATATTCCTCGGCCACCTTTTTCGGCAGGGCGAGGGCGTAGGTGTTACTGAATTTCGACGGCGTGAGCCAGACCAGGCCTTTTTTCGCGTCGAGTTCTTTTACCCGGGCGTAGGACTGTTCGCTGTCGAGTTTCTCGGTGACATGGTTGTAGGCCACCAGCGACACACCGGTGTATTCCCAGAGCATGTCCAGCTGTCCGCTTTCGTGGGCGCTGCGGGCCAGGTTGCTGCCCAGGCCGCCGGTGATCCGCGCGTCGTAACCTTTGCTGCGCAAGTATTGCGCGGTGATTTCCGCGAGCAGCGTCTGCTCGGTGAATACCCGGGCGCCAAGACGGATAACGGGCTTTTCAGCGGCTTGCGCCAATCCCGCGAACAGCAGGGCGCAGCCTAAGATCAAGCTAAGTCGTTTCATGTTCATTCCTTCGCAAGAGCCTTAAGACGGGCGCAAACCGCGTTCCAGCCAGAGACGGCTGGCGAGGGTGACCACGCCATCGAGCAGCAGGGCCAGCAGCGCGGTGCACGCGGCGCCGAGCAGCAGTTGCGGCTGATTGTTCAGGGCGATGCCGGGGAAGATCAGGCTGCCAAGGCTGTTGGCGCCGATCAGGAAGGCCAGCGGTGCGGTACCGACGTTGATCGCCAGCGCGACCCGCACACCGCCGACGATGATCGGCACGGCGTTGGGCAATTCGACTTTCCACAACACCTGACGCGGCGTCATGCCGATGCCGACGGCGGCTTCTTTCAGCGAACCCTGAACGTTTTTCAGGCCTTCATAGGTGTTGCGCACAATCGGCAACAGCGAGGCGAGGAACAGAGCGAAGATCGCCGGACCGCTGCCGATGCCGAGAATCCCCAGGGCAATCGCCAGCACGGCCAGCGGAGGCACGGTATTGCCGATATTGAAGATCTGCATGAAGCGTTCAGCGCGGCCGACCATGCTCGGGCGGCTCAGGAAGATACCGGCGGGGATGCCCACGACCAGGGCGGCCAGCATTGAAGCGAGGACGAGAATCAGATGAGCTTGCAGGTAAAACAACAAATCGTCGCGGTAGTGTTCGATCGTGTTGATGCCGATCCAGTGGACCAGCAGGGCCAGGAGCGCGATCACCACCGCACCTCCCATCAGCCCTTTGCCATAGCGGATAGCCACAGGCGGACTCCTTTTTTTAGTCGGCGAACGCAGCTCCGCGTGGCATGCCATTCCTGGCTGCCGGAGTCAGCGTTCGCGAGAAGCGGCTTTTTTTCAGCCCGGCAAAAACGGTCTGAAAGCGAGCCATGAGCGCAGCCTCGTCAGGCTAACTTGCTGATTTTTCAGCCCCTGACGAATTGTCGTAACAGGGGATGGACGTCTCCGTGCTTTAAAAGGTTCCCATCCGAGGCAGCATTTGGCCACCCTTAATGTGCTCAACGGTTCGGTTATTGAATCGAGTTGGGCTATAATCGCCGCCCTTTTTTGAATCACCGCCAGGCGATTTCCCATGACCAACCAGGCCGCCGAAGTCGCGAAACGCCGCACTTTCGCCATTATTTCCCACCCCGATGCCGGTAAAACCACCATCACCGAAAAGCTCCTGTTGATGGGCAAGGCGATTGCCGTGGCCGGTACGGTGAAATCCCGTAAATCCGATCGCCATGCGACATCCGACTGGATGGAGATGGAGAAGCAGCGGGGTATTTCCATTACCACCTCGGTCATGCAGTTCCCGTATCGCGAACACATGATCAACCTGCTCGACACCCCGGGCCACGAAGACTTCTCCGAAGACACCTACCGCACCCTGACCGCGGTGGACTCGGCCCTGATGGTCCTCGACGGCGGTAAAGGTGTAGAGCCGCGGACCATCGCGCTGATGGATGTCTGCCGTCTGCGTGACACGCCGATCGTCAGCTTCATCAACAAACTCGACCGTGACATCCGCGACCCGATCGAACTGCTCGACGAGATCGAGGCCGTCCTGAAGATCAAGGCGGCGCCGATCACTTGGCCGATCGGTTGCTACCGCGATTTCAAGGGTGTGTACCACCTGGCGGGCGATTACATCATTGTCTACACCCCTGGCCACGGCCACGAACGCACCGAAACCCGGATTATCGAGAAGCTCGACTCCGACGAAGCCCGCGCTCACCTGGGCGACGAGTACGACCGCTTCCTCGAGCAGTTGGAACTGGTGCAGGGCGCCTGCCATGAGTTCAACCAGCAGGAGTTCATCGACGGTCAACTGACCCCGGTGTTCTTCGGTACCGCACTGGGCAACTTCGGGGTCGACCACGTACTCGACGCCGTGGTCGACTGGGCCCCGCGCCCGCTGCCGCGTGTGGCCAACGAGCGCACCGTGGAGCCGGTGGAAGAGAAGTTCTCGGGCTTCATCTTCAAGATCCAGGCGAACATGGACCCGAAACACCGCGACCGCATCGCCTTCATGCGTATCTGCTCCGGCAAGTACGAGAAAGGCATGAAGATGCGCCATGTGCGTACCGGCAAGGACGTGCGCATCGGCGACGCCCTGACGTTCTTCTCCTCCGAGCGTGAGCAGCTGGAAGAAGCGTACGCCGGCGACATCATCGGCCTGCACAACCACGGCACGATCCAGATCGGCGACACCTTCACCGAAGGCGAAACCCTGGGCTTTACCGGTATCCCGCACTTCGCCCCGGAACTGTTCCGTCGCGTACGTCTGCGCGACCCGCTGAAATCCAAGCAATTGCGCCAGGGCCTGCAACAGCTGGCCGAAGAAGGCGCGACCCAGGTGTTCTTCCCGGAGCGCACCAACGACATCATCCTCGGCGCCGTCGGTGTGCTGCAGTTCGATGTGGTCGCCAGCCGCCTGAAAGAGGAATACAAGGTCGAGTGCTCCTACGAGCCGATCACCGTGTACTCCGCGCGCTGGATCGAATGCAGCGACAAGAAGAAGCTTGAGGAATTCTCCAACAAGGCGGTGGAAAACCTGGCACTGGACGGCGGCGGTCACCTGACCTACCTCGCCCCGACCCGGGTCAACCTGGCCCTGATGGAAGAGCGCTGGCCGGACGTGAAATTCCGTGCAACCCGTGAGCACCACTAAGCGCTGACTGGTGAGACCCGAAAGCCCACTGATAAAACAGGGGGCTTTTTTTTGCGTGCTGATTAAGTATGCGAACTCATTCAATTCGGGCGCCGAGCGTCCGGTCGATCAACAAGGGAGCAATCGAATGACAGGGAGGCTCGCTCATCTGCTTCGGCCCAACGGTTATTTCAGCCTGATGGCCTGGGTGCTGGCGGCGCTGCTGTTCATCAATCGCCTGAGCAGCATGGTCAAGCTGTTCATGGCGTTGTACTTGCGCCAGGAACTGGGGCTGGCGATCGAAACCGTTGGCTGGCTGCTGTCGGCGTATGGCGGTGGCTTGCTGATCGGCTCGATGCTCGGCGGGTGGCTCAGTGACCACGTGCGCACGGCGCGACTGACGGCGGCGCTGTTTTTCATCTCTGCGTGGGTTCTGGTGTTGCTGGGGCTGGTCACGCAAGTGCCGTTGCTGGCCGGGTTGCTGTTGCTCAGCGGCACGCTCGACGGGGCGATCCGTACGCTGCATCAACGCTTGATCATGGAGTATTGCGAGGTTGGGCAGCGTCCACGGGCGCAGGCGTTGAGTCGCATCGCCAGGAACCTCGGGATGGCCGCTGCCGGTGTGGCGGGCGGTGTTCTGGCGCAAGTGGATTTTCGTTGGGTGTTTTTCATCAGCGCCGGGCTCACGCTGCTGGCGCTGCTCTGGTTTGTTCGCACGACCTGGCACCGGCCGGTGCTGGATGCTGAGGAGGCGCCGCAGGCGCAATCGGGTGCGGGCCTGCCGTATCGCGACAAGCCATTCCTCTGGCTGCTGGCAGCGACCCTCCTTCTGGGTATGGCGTTCGACACGGTCTACAGCACCTTGGGCAACTACCTTCGCGACTATTACCGCTTGAGTACCGAGGCCATCGGCTGGCAGTTCGCGATCAATGCGATTCTGGTCGTGACTTTGCAGATTCCCATGTCGCACTGGGGCGAATGCTGGGGCGCGCGCCGACCTTTGATCGCCGGTTGTGTGCTGCTGGCGGTCGGGCTCGGCATGTTGCCGCTGGGTTCCGGATTGCTTTATGCCTGCCTCTCGACCGTGATCTGGACGCTGGGGGAGGCGTTGTTCATGCCACCGTTGAACGTGCTGGTGATGCAACATGCGCAAACCGGAAAAAGCGGTCGCTATTTCGGTCTGTTCTTCATGGCCTGGAGTGCGAGTTCGCTGCTGTCGCCCGTGCTCGGCGGGCAGCTTTATGGCCAGTTCGGGGGCCACAGTGTCTGGCTGGCGAGTGCCGTGCTGGCCTTGCTGTCCGTGCCGCTGATTTATCAGGCGACCCGAGTTCGTCCCACACAAGGCGCAGGCGCTTAGCTGATCCGGTTATGGACGTTATTCGAAAGCGGTCTGTCCAGGCACGGCATTTCCGGGCGTTGGTTAGCGTCCCATCTGGTGAACCCGGCTGATTGGAACTAGATTTCAATCAGCGTCAGGTCAGGCATGAATTTCTCACCTGGAACAGGATGGAATCGGCTATGAAAAACAGGTTGCTACGCGTTTTGTTGCTGTTGAAAGTGATGGTGATGCTGTCCCTCGGCACCGCGACGGCCTGGGCCGAGTGCGAGGATCACGATACTCAGGCCTTTAGCGAGCAGGTCGGGCACAGCGCGCTGATGCTGGCCAAGTCCGAGTCCGAGCCGGGCGATCAGGGCCAGGGCGGCAGTGCCGACGATGACGACGACACCACCGATGAGCCGGACACCGACGATGCGGACGAAGGTGACAGCCAGACGTAGATTCCGGGCAAAAGAAAACCCCTTCTTTCCCGATCGATGCGCAATCGAGGCAGAAGGGGTTTGGGCAACTCATCAACAACCCGCCCCGGAAAACGGGGCGGGTTTTTTCATGCCGCGCCGTCGAGGAACTGCTCGGCGTAGTGGCACGCTACCTGACGGGTGTCGAGCTGGCGCAGGGCCGGCTCTTCGCTGCTGCAACGCGCGGTGGCGTACGGGCAGCGCTTGTGGAACGCGCAGCCAGGCGGCGGGTTTAGCGGGTTGGGCAGCTCGCCGACGATCTTGATTTTCGGCTTGTCCGGATCCGGATGGATAGTCGGCGTCGCCGACAGCAGCGCCTGGGTGTACGGGTGCAGAGGACGGGCATAGATGTCCTCTTTCGGACCGATTTCCACCGGACGACCGAGGTACATCACCATCACGTCATCGGCCACGTGCTGCACCACCGCCAGGTTGTGCGAGATGAACACGTAACCGGTGTTGAACTCCTGCTGCATGTCCATGAACAGGTTCAGCACCTGCGCCTGGATCGACACGTCCAGCGCCGAGGTCGGTTCGTCCGCCACCAGCACTTTCGGTTGCAGCATCATGGCGCGGGCCAGCGCGATACGCTGACGCTGACCGCCGGAGAACATGTGCGGATAACGCTGGTAGTGCTCGGGACGCAAGCCGACCTGCTTCATCATCGCCTGGACTTTCTCGCGACGCTCGGAAGCACTCAGGTTGGTGTTGATCAACAGCGGCTCGGCCAGTTGATCACCGATTTTCTGCCGTGGGTTCAACGAGGCGTACGGGCTCTGGAACACCATCTGCACGTCTTTGCGCAGTTGTTTGCGCTGGGCCTTGTCGGCGCCTGCCACTTCTTGCCCGGCGATTTTCAGGGAACCGGACGACGGCTCCTCGATCAGGGTCAGGGCGCGGGCGAGGGTGGATTTGCCGCAGCCCGATTCACCAACGACGGCGAGGGTCTTGCCGGCTTCCAGCTCGAACGACACGCCGTTGAGGGCGCGCACGGTGGCGTGGCCCTTGAACAGGCCGCGGGAGACTTCGTAGTGACGGGTCAGGTCGCGGGCGGTAAGTACGACGGCCATTACGCCACCTCCTGGTTCAGCGGATAGAAGCAGCGGGCGAGGCTGTGGCTTTTCGGGTCAAGGGTCGGACGCTGCGCGCGGCAGCTGTCCTGCACGTACGGGCAGCGCGGCGACAGCAGGCAGCCCTGCGGGCGGTCGTAACGGCCGGGAACGATGCCTGGCAGTGTGGCCAGACGCGCGGCACCCTGGCTGTGTTCCGGAATCGCCTTGAGCAGCGCTTCGCTGTACGGGTGGGCCGGGATGTCGAACAGTTGCGGCACCTGACCGACTTCAACGGCTTGACCGGCGTACATCACGCACACGCGCTGGGCGGTTTCAGCCACGACGGCGAGGTCGTGGGTGATCAGCACCAGGCCCATGTTCTGCTCTTTCTGCAGCGCCAGCAGCAGGTCCATGATCTGGGCCTGGATGGTTACGTCGAGTGCAGTGGTCGGCTCGTCTGCGATCAGCAGTTTCGGCTCGCCGGCAATTGCCATGGCGATTGCCACGCGCTGGCTCATGCCGCCGGACAATTGGTGCGGATAGGCATCCATACGGCTGGCGGCGCCGGGGATCTCAACTTTTTCCAGCAGCTCGATGGCGCGCTTGCGGGCGGCCTTGCCGGACATTTTCAGGTGCAGGCGCAGCACTTCTTCGATCTGGAAACCGACGGTGTAGCTCGGGTTGAGCGCGGTCATCGGGTCCTGGAACACCATCGCCAGGTCTTTGCCGACGATCTGCCGACGCTGGCGGTTGTTCAGCTTGAGCATGTTCTTGCCGTCGAAGCTCAGCGAGTCGGCAGTCACGATGCCCGGGTGCTCGATCAGTCCCATCAGCGCCATCATGGTCACCGACTTGCCGGAGCCCGACTCGCCCACGATCGCCAGGACTTCGCCCTTGTCGACTTTCAGGTCGAGGCCGTCGACCACCGGTGTGGCGTTCTTGTCGCCGAAGCGAACGTTGAGATTCTTGATTTCTAACAGTGACATGGGAATCTCCTCAGGCGGCGTTCTTGAGTTTCGGGTCCAGCGCATCGCGCAGGCCGTCGCCCATCAGGTTGATTGCCAGCACGCTGAGCAAAATGGTCAAACCAGGCAGACTCACCACCCACCAGGCGCGTTCGATGTAGTCGCGGGCCGAAGCCAGCATGGTGCCCCACTCAGGGGTTGGCGGCTGGACGCCGAGGCCGAGGAAGCCCAGGGCGGCGGCATCGAGTATCGCCGAGGAGAAGCTCAGGGTCGCCTGTACGATCAGCGGTGCCATGCAGTTCGGCAGCACGGTGATGAACATCAGGCGTGGCAGGCCGGCACCGGACAGGCGCGCGGCGGTCACGTAGTCGCGGTTCAGCTCACCCATCACGGCAGCACGGGTCAGACGCACATAGGAAGGCAGCGACACCACGGCAATCGCGATCACGGTGTTGATCAGGCCTGGGCCGAGGATGGCGACGATCGCCACGGCCAGCAGCAGCGATGGCAGAGCCAGCATGATGTCCATCAGACGCATGATGGTCGGGCCGACCACTTTCGGGAAGAAACCGGCGAACAGACCCAGCAGGATCCCGGGAATCAGCGACATCACCACCGACGACAGACCGATCAGCAGCGACAGGCGCGAGCCCTGGATCAGACGCGACAGCAAGTCGCGACCCAGTTCATCGGTGCCGAGCAGGAACTGCATCTGCCCGCCTTCGAGCCACGCCGGCGGCGTCAGCAGGAAGTCGCGGTATTGCTCGCTCGGGTTATGCGGGGCGACCCACGGCGCGAAAATCGCGCAGAAAATCACCAGCAGCATGAACAGCAGGCCGGCGACGGCGCCCTTGTTTCTGGCGAATGCCTGCCAGAACTCTTTGTACGGTGACGGGTACAGCAGACTTTGATCCACGGCGGTGGCGGCGGTGACTACTGAGGAAGTTGGAGTGCTCATGGGTATTGACCTCAGCGCTGATGACGGATGCGTGGGTTGGCAAAGCCGTAGAGGATGTCCACCACGAAGTTGACCAGAATCACCAGGCAGGCGATTAACAGGATGCCGTTTTGCACAACCGGGTAGTCCCGGGCGCCGATGGCTTCGATCAGCCATTTACCGATGCCGGGCCAGGAGAAGATGGTTTCGGTCAGGACCGCGCCAGCGAGCAGGGTACCGACTTGCAGGCCGACCACGGTCAGTACCGGAATCAGCGCGTTGCGCAGGCCGTGCACGAACACCACGCGCGACGGCGACAGGCCTTTGGCCTTGGCGGTGCGGATGTAGTCTTCACGCAGGACTTCGAGCATCGACGAACGGGTCATCCGCGCGATCACCGCCAGCGGAATGGTGCCCAGCACGATGGCCGGCAGGATCAGGTGGTGCAGGGCATCGACGAACGCGCCCATGTCATCGGCCAGCAGAGTGTCGATCAGCATGAAGCCGGTGCGCGGCTCGATGTCGTAAAGCAGGTCGATCCGCCCGGACACCGGGGTCCAGCCCAGGCTCACCGAGAAGAACATGATGAGGATCAGGCCCCACCAGAAGATCGGCATCGAATACCCCGCCAGGGAGATGCCCATTACCCCGTGGTCGAACAGGGATCCTCGCTTGAGGGCCGCGATCACCCCGGCCAGCAGGCCCAGGATACCGGCGAACAGCAGGGCGGCCATGGACAGTTCCAGGGTCGCCGGGAAGAGGGAGGTGAACTCGGTCCATACGCTCTCACGGGTGCGCAGGGATTCGCCGAGGTCGCCGTGAGCCAACTTGCCGATGTAGTCCAGGTACTGGGCGTACAACGGTTTGTTAAGACCGAGGCGTTCCATTGCCTGAGCGTGCATTTCGGGGTCGACCCGACGTTCGCCCATCATCACTTCCACGGGGTCGCCGGGAATCATGCGAATCAACGCGAAAGTCAGCAAGGTGATGCCGAAAAACGTGGGGATCAATAACCCCAGTCGGCGGGCAATAAAACTAAACATCGTGTGTGGTACCTCATCAGCCGGTTAGGCGTGCCCGGCGACCCTGGGGTCAGGGAGGCCGGGAGTTTTCTTATCTACTTCACCTGGGTGGTGGCGAAGTTATTGGTTGTCAGAGGGCTGATGTGATAACCCTCTACGTTGTTGCGCATTGCGGTGAACATGCGGGTATGGGCCATGCTGATCCATGGCTGATCCTGATTGAACAGCACTTGAGCCTGTTCATACAGCTTGGCGCGTTCGGCCGGATCTACTTTAGCCCGTGCTTCGTCGAGCAGGGCCTGGAATTTCTCGTTGCACCAGCGAGCGTAGTTTTCGCCGTTCTTGGCGGCTTCGCAACTGAGCATAGGCGTCAGGAAGTTATCCGGGTCGCCGTTGTCGCCCGCCCATCCGGCCGAAACCATGTCGTGCTCGCCGGCCTTGGCGCGCTTGAGCATCTCGCCCCATTCCATCACCCGGATGTCGATCTTGATTCCGACTTTCGCCAGGTCAGCCTGCATCATCTGCGCGCCGAGCATCGGGTTCGGGTTGGTCGGGCCGCCGCCGTTGCGGGTGAACAGGGTGAAGGTGGTGCCTTCCGGTACGCCGGCTTCCTTGAGCAGGGCGCGGGCCTTGTCCAGGTCACGTGGCGGGTTTTTCAGCTCGTGGTTGTAGCCCAGCAGGGTCGGCGGGTACGGGTTGACCGCAACGGTCGCGTTGCCTTTGCCGAACAGGGCGTTGACGTAGGCTTCCTTGTCGAAGGCGATGTCGATCGCTTTGCGCACCCGCACGTCGCTGATGTATTTGTGCTGGGTGTTCATGGCGACGTAGGAGACAGTCATCGCATCCAGTTCATCGACTTTCAGGTTGCTGTCTTTCTTGATGCTCGGAATGTCATCCGGTTTCGGGTACAGCGCGATCTGGCACTCGTTGGCCTTGAGTTTCTGCAAGCGCACGTTGTTGTCGGTGGCGATCGCCAGGATCAGTGCGTCAGCCGGGGCCTTGCCACGGAAGTAATCCGGGTTGGCCTTGAAGCGTACCTGGGCGTCCTTGTTGTAGCGCTGGAAGATGAACGGCCCGGTGCCGACCGGTTTGCTGTTCAGGTCGCCGGTCTTGTTGGCCTTGAGCAACTGGTCGGCGTATTCGGCCGAATAGATCGAGGAAAACGCCATGGCGATGTCGGCCAGGAACGGCGCTTCACGACGGGTCAGGGTGAACTTGACGGTGTTGTCGTCGACTTTCTCGACGCTTTTGAGCAGTTCCTTGAAACCCATGCTTTCAAAGTACGGGAAGCCCACGCTCGACAGCTTGTGCCACGGGTGATTCGGGTCCAGCTGACGCTGGAAACTCCAGACCACGTCGTCGGCGTTCATGTCGCGGGTCGGCTTGAAATATTCGGTGGTGTGAAACTTGACGCCTTTGCGCAGGTGGAACGTGTAGGTCAGGCCGTCTTCGCTGATGTCCCAGGATTCGGCCAGCGCCGGAATCACTTCGGTGGTGCCCGGCTTGAAGTCCGCCAGACGGTTGAACACCGTTTCAGCTGCCGCATCGGCTGTGACTGCAGTCGTGTATTGGACTATATCGAAGCCTTCCGGACTGGCTTCGGTGCAGACCACCAAGGGTTTGGCCGAGACGCCGACAGCGACACTCAGCAACGCAGCCGCGATGGCCGCACGTAGGGGAAGCATTTTCATCAAGAACCCTCTGCAATCGGTTGAAGACAAAAAGCCGAACGGCCGACTCGTCACTGAGTCAGCCGTCGGCTGGCGTTTTTACAGGATGTTGAATGGAACGGTGGTCACCAGACGGAACTCGTTGATGCTGCCGTCAGCCTGGTTTTCGCTTGCACGGTGCGCGGTGTAGGTCGCGCGAACGGTGGTGGCTTTCAGCGGACCGCTCTGTACGGCATAAGTGGCACCGATGCCGTATTCATAGTGGTGTTCGCCGTCCATCGACTGCACGCCATCGTAGCCGCCACCCTTGTAGTGAGTGCCGTCGATGCCCCAGCCGCGGGCCTGGTAGATGTTGAACTTCAGGCCTGGCACACCGTATTCGGCCATGTTCAGACCGTAGGCCACCTGGAAGGATTTCTCGTTCGGGCCGTTGAAGTCCGACAGCAGGGAGTTGGCCAGGTAGATGCCGTTGGTTTCGTGCAGGTAGTCGAAGTACTCGTTACCGTTCACTTCCTGGTAGGAGAAGGTCAGGGTATGCGCCTGGTGAGTCAGGCCGAACGACAGGGAGTACGTGTCGTTGTCGATTTCACCCAGTTTCTTCTTACCTTCATCCACGGTCTTGTAGTAGTTCAGACCGGTGGTCAGAGCCAGTACCGAGCTGTCACCCAGCACGTGGGTGGCGCCGAAGTAGTACTGGTTCCACAGGTCTTCGGCCTGGGTGCCCCACAGGCTGGTGGTCAGGCTGGCGAACGGCTGGTACGAGATGCCGCCGGTGTGAACGTGGTCGGCTTCGGCATCGATCGCGCCGTATTCGGAGCGGAACTTGCTCAGGCTTTCTTCGGTACGCGGCGAAACGCGGTCGAACGAGGCCAGGTCGAAGGACAGATTGTTCAGCTCTTCGCTGTGGATCGCGATACCTTCGAAGCTCGATGGCAGCGGACGGTTGCCGATCACATCAACCTGCGGGCTGCTGAAGTTCATGCGGCCGGCGGTCAGGGTGGTGTTGGAGATGCGTGCCTTGACGTTGGCCAGGCCGACTTTGCTCCACTGGCCCTGGGCTTCGCCGCCTTCACGGGTCAGGGTACGGTTGTTGCCCGCGCCCGGACGGGTGCCTGGTGCGCCGCCATTGTTGGCCGCCAGGTTCTCGCGGTCACGTTCCAGCGCGATGGCGTTGTACGCTGCCACTTCGGTGCTGAAACCGACGGTGCCTTCGGTGAAGCCCGAGTTGTACTTGACGATGGTGCCTTGCACCCAGTTGATACGGCGGTCGGTCGGGGTGGCTACGCCATCCTTGCGATAGGTGAACTTGCCGCCGCGCTTGAGTTGTTCGTTGGCGTACCAGTTACGGGTCGTGCCGCTGATTGTGGAGCCTTCGAGGAAGCCGGTGGCTTCGGCCTGGGCGCTCTTTTCATTGACGGTCACCGGGGTGAACGCCTGGCTTTGGGTTTCCGCGTAAGCCGTGGCGGTGATGCTGCTGATGGCCAAGGCCAGTATCGCGGTATTGCTCAGTTTCATGGGTGAAGCTCCTTTACTTTCTTTTTATGCCGGCTTTTTTGGGTTGGCCGGTTATTGGTTTAGAACTCATTCACACATCGCAAACGTTTGCAAAAGGCCTGAATGGCGAATTTCGGCAAAGCGCTTGCGTGAGGGGGTAGACGGCCCCCTCAGCGTTGCGGCTAATCGGTTGTTTGTTTAATCGATGCTGACACCCGAAAACACGTTGCGACCGAACGGGCTCACCTTGAACCCTTCGACTTTGGCGCTCAGCGGCTGGTTGACCGTCGAGTGGGCGACAGGCGTGATCGGCACTTGCTGCTTGAGCAGTTGTTGGGCCTGTTTGTAGAGCACGGTGCGCTGGTCGCGGTCGGTGACGACCTTGGCCTGCTTGATCAGCTTGTCGTAAGCCGGATCGCACCACATGGAGTAGTTGTTGCCGCCGATGGCATCGCAGCTGTACAGCGTGCCGAGCCAGTTGTCCGGATCCCCGTTGTCACCGGTCCAGCCGATCAGGCTGATGTCGTGCTCGCCATTCTTGGTGCGCTTGATGTACTCGCCCCATTCGTAGCTGACGATCTTCACTTTCAGACCGATTTTGGCCCAGTCAGCCTGGAGCATTTCGGCCATCAGTTTGGCGTTCGGGTTGTACGGACGTTGTACCGGCATCGCCCACAGGGTGATCTCGGTGCCTTCCTTGACGCCGGCAGCCTTGAGCAGCTCTTTGGCTTTTTCCGGGTTGTAGGCGGCGTCCTTGATGGTGTCGTCGTAGGACCATTGGGTCGGCGGCATGGCGTTGACGGCCAGTTGGCCGGCGCCTTGATAAACCGCGTTGAGAATCCCCTGTTTATTCACCGCCATGTCCAGTGCCTGACGCACTTCGAGCTGGTCGAACGGCTTGTGGCGCACGTTGTAGGCGATGTAGCCGAGGTTGAAGCCCGGCTTCTCGATCAATTGCAGTTTCGGATCGTTCTTCAGTGCCGGTACATCGGCCGGACGCGGGTGCAGCGTGATCTGGCATTCGCCGGCCTTGAGCTTTTGCACGCGTACCGAAGCATCGGTATTGATCGCGAAAATCAGGTTTTTCAGCTTCACCCGGCTCTGATCCCAGTAATGCGGGTTGCCGGTGTAGCGGATGTTCGAGTCTTTCTGATAGCTCTTGAACACGAACGGGCCAGTGCCGATCGGCTTCTGGTTGATGTCGCTCGGTTTGCCTTCGGCCAGCAGCTTGTCGGCGTACTCGGCGGACAGGATGGCGGCGAAGCTCATGGCGATGTTCTGGATGAACGCGGCGTCGACGCTGTTGAGCGTCATGACCACGGTCAGCGGCCCGGTCTTCTCGACCTTGGCGATGTTCTTGTTGAGGCTCATCCCGTTGAAATACGGGAACTCGGTCGGATAAGCCTTACGGAATGGCTGTTGCGGATCGAGCATGCGGTTAAACGTGAACAGCACGTCATCGGCATTGAAGTCGCGCGTGGGTTTGAAGTACGGCGTTGTATGAAACTTCACACCTTCGCGCAGGTGAAAGGTGTACTTGAGACCATCCTCGGAAATATCCCAGCTGGTTGCCAGGCCCGGTACGACATTGGTCGCGCCTTTTTCGAACTCGGCCAGCCGGTTGTACAGCGGCTCGGCGGCGTCGTTATCGGTCGCCGTTGTGTACTGCGCGGTATCGAAACCGGCCGGGCTGCCTTCGGAGCAGAACACCAGACTGTTGCTGGCGGCGAAACTGGCGGACGCGGCGGTCAACAGACCGGCGCCCAGCAATGCGGAAAAAACCAAGGTATGGCGCATGACGCTCCCTCTTTTTTTAGTGTTGTTCAATGCGCCGCGATCCCGTCCAGGGAAGTTGTGGCGGCATCGAGTTCAAACCAATACGGCAGCAAAACCGATGGTCCACGCAGTCACTGGTCAGAACCCGACGGTAGGGGCCGTGGGTCTGGCAGTAAATGCGCTGAGTCCTAAAGACTCGTAGGAAAAGGCAACACGTCCTGAACCAACCCGGTAAGACCGGTTGGAAAAGTTTGTAGGCAGATTCCTAACTTCTCGGCAAAAAAAACAGCGGCGACGCTGAAAACGTCGCCGCTGCTTCTTTTATTTGCTGACGCTGACGCCGTAGAAGGAGTTCAAGCCGAATGGGCTGATCTTGAAGTCCTGCACGTTGGCGCGCATGGGTTGATACACCGTCGAGTGAGCGATAGGTGTCATAGGGACTGCATCTTTGAGGACGTGCTGCGCCTCTTTGTAGAGTTCGGTGCGCTTGGCCTGGTCAGTGGTGCGCTTGGCTTCTTTCACGAGGCCGTCGAATTTCTTGTCGCACCATTTGGAGAAGTTGTTGCCGCTCAGGGAGTCGCAACCAAACAGCACGTTGAGCCAGTTGTCCGGATCACCATTGTCACCGCTCCAGCCAATGATCATCGCCTGGTTCTCGCCACCCTTGGAGCGCTTGATGTACTCGCCCCATTCGTAGCTCTGGATCTTCACTTTCAGGCCGATCTTGGACCAGTCGGACTGCAGCATTTCAGCCATCAGCTTGGCGTTCGGGTTGTACGGACGCTGCACCGGCATCGCCCACAGGACGATCTCGGTACCTTCCTTGACGCCGGCTTCCTTGAGCAGCTGCTTGGCTTTCTCGGGGTCGTACTTGGCGTCCTTGATGGTGGTGTCGTAGGACCACTGGGTCGGCGGCATGGCGTTGACGGCCAGTTGGCCGGCGCCCTGGTAAACCGAGTCGATGATCTGAGGCTTGTTGACCGACATGTCCAGTGCCTGGCGAACGCGCAGGTCGGCCAGCGGGTTAGGCTCGTTGCTGCCCTTGACCTTGTCCATCACGTTGTAGGCGATGTAGCCCAGGTTGAAACCGGCCTGGTCCGGCATTTTCAGCGCAGGGTCGGCTTTCAGTGCGGCGAGGTCGGCCGGACGCGGGAACAGGGTGACCTGGCACTCGTTCTTTTTCAGCTTCTGGATACGTACCGACGGGTCGGTGGTGATGGCGAAGATCAGGTTGTCGATCTTCACGTCTTCAGGCTTCCAGTAGTCCTTGTTGCCGGTGTAACGGATGTTGGAGTCTTTCTGGTAGCTCTTGAACACGAACGGACCAGTGCCGATCGGCTTCTGGTTGATGTCGGCAGCCTTGCCTTCCTTCAGCAGCTGGGCTGCGTACTCGGCGGACTGAACAGACGCGAAGCTCATGGCCATGTTCTGGATGAACGCGGCGTCGACTTCTTTCAGGGTGAACTTGACGGTGTGGTCGTCGACTTTATCGATCTTGGTGATGTTGGTGTCCATCCCCATGTCGGTGAAGTACGGGAATTCGGTCGGGTACGCCTTACGGAACGGGTCATCCTTGTTAATCATGCGATTGAAGGTGAACAGCACGTCGTCGGCGTTGAAGTCACGAGTCGGCTTGAAATACGGGGTGGTGTGGAACTTGACGCCTTCACGCAGGTGGAAGGTGTAAGTCAGGCCGTCATCAGAAATGTCCCACTTGGTCGCCAGACCAGGAACAACGGCGGTGCCGCCGCGCTCGAACTGGGTCAGACGGTTGAACATGGTTTCGGCTGAGGCGTCGAAGTCGGTTCCGGTGGTGTATTGGCCTGGGTCGAAACCGGCCGGGCTGCCTTCGGAGCAGAACACCAGGTTAGTCGCAGCGGAAGCGAAAGGTGCGGAGGCTAACAAGCCTGCGCCGACTAAAAACGGAATGACCGCGTGTTTAAGCATGTTGGCCTCATGATTTGTTGTCATTTTTTAGTAGTGAGGTACGACCTCGTGAGTCGTGCCTGCGGATACTTATGCAGGGCCCATACCCAATGCAAGATCCAGAGCGCTCGGCGGCGTCAAAGCGTGGCACGAACGTACCTTAATGTCGCATCCGTATAACTTCTGACGCATTTGACCGTTTGCGGCCGGTTTTTACGGTGCAAACGAAGCCCCAAAACGGTGCGCCGGTCACGTTGTGCGCGCCGGATTGGGGCCGGGTGTTACTTATTTATACCCACCCCGTAAAAGGGGGTTAGACCGAACGGGCTGATCTTGAAGTCGGTGACTTCCTTGCGCAGTGGCTGGAACACCGTGGAATTGGCGATCGGCGTGATCGGCACCTGCTGTTTGAGGATCAGTTGCGCCTGTTGATACAGTTTTACCCGTTGCGATTTATCGGTGGACACCTTGGCCTGCTGCACCAGCTTGTCGTAGGCCGGATCGCACCACTTGGCGTAGTTGCTGCCTTTTACCGCGGCGCAGCTGTAAAGCACGCCCAGCCAGTTGTCCGGGTCGCCGTTGTCACCGGTCCAGCCGTAGATCATCGCGTCGTGTTCGCCATTCTTGGCGCGCTTGATGTACTCGCCCCATTCATAGCTGACGATGTTGGCCTTGATCCCGATCTTCTCCCAGTCCTGCTGGATCATCTGCGCCGACATCCGCGCATTCGGATTGGAGGCGCGCTGCACGGTCATGGCCCAGAGGTTGATGGTTGTACCCGGTGCAACCCCGGCTTCCTTGAGTAGCGCCCTGGCTTTTACCGGGTCGTGCGGCGTGTCTTTTATGTTCGGATCGAACGACCATTGCGCTGGCGGCAAGGCGTTTTGCGCGAGCTGCCCGGCACTCTGATAAACCGCTTTGATGATCGCCGGTTTGTCGATGGCCATGTCCAGCGCCTGGCGCACTTTGAGCTGATCCAGCGGTGGATGAGTGGTGTTGTAGGCGAGAAAGCCGAGGTTGAATCCGGCCTGCTTCAATACGCGCAAGTTCGGGTCTTTTTCCATCACTTCAATGTCGGCCGGGCGCGGGTAGCCGCTGACCTGGCATTCGCCGGTCTTGAGCTTTTGCAGGCGTACGGCGGCGTCCGGGGTGATCGAGAACACCAGGTTATCGAGCTTCACGTCCTCGGGTTTCCAGTAGTCCTTGTTCGCCGCGTAGCGGATCTGCGCGTCCTTCTGGTAACGCTTGAACACGAACGGGCCGGTGCCGACCGGTTTCTGGTTGAGGTCGGCGGCGTGGCCTTCCTTCAGCAGCTGCGCGGCGTATTCGGCCGATTGCACCGAGGCAAAGCTCATGGCGAGGTTTTGCACGAACGCGGCGTCGACGTTGTTCAGGTTGAAGCGCACGGTGTTTTCGTCGAGCTTTTCCACGGATTTGATTGTGCTGTTCAGGCCCATGTCGGTGAAATACGGGGATTCGGCAGGGTAGGCCTTGCGGAAGGCGTTTTCCGGGTCGAGCAGGCGCTGGAAGGTGAACAGCACGTCATCGGCGTTGAAGGTGCGGGTCGGGGTGAAGTAGTCGGTGGTGTGGAATTTTACGTTTTGGCGCAGGTGGAAGGTGTATTGGAGGCCGTCCGGGCTTACGTCCCAGCTTGTGGCCAGGCCCGGTTCGATGTCGGTGCTGCCGCGTTTGAATTGGGTGAGGCGGTTGAAGACGGTTTCGGCGGAGGCGTCGAAGTCGGTGCCGCTGGTGTATTGGCTGGGGTCGAAGCCTGCGGGGCTGGCTTCGGAACAGTAGACGAGGGTTGTTGCTGCGTTGGCGATGGGGGTTATGGCGGTCAGGGCCAGGGTGATCAGGAGTGGTTTTAGGGTGGTTCTTTGCATGTCTGGCCCGTGGGTCTGGAGGTGGTTGTTCCTTGAGGTTAGCGGGGATTTGAGGGGGATCGGAAATATCGTTTTTTGAGGGGATGCGTCTATCTCGGTATATCTGGGCTTGTGTACATATCCGTTGCTGCGGTAACGGCTTCTTAGGGTTCCGCCCTTACGGCGGGTCACTTTTTACAAACGCCTAAAAAGTAACCAAAAACGCTTGCTCCTGCGTTCGGCCCCTCGCTAAGGCTCGGGGTTCCTTCGCTCCGGGATTAATCCGGGGGCATCGCCTACGGTTTGCTTCGCTGCACCTCCTCTCGATGCATGCGGCTTCGCCAAACGGTCGCTGCGCTCCCACCCCCGGATAAATCCCTCCACTCAGCCTTCCGACGTCGCCCGTAGATCAAGATCAAAAGCTGCAGCCGAGCTAACGCTCATCCTGTTGAGTGGTGGTGGGGCAACAGCTAGAGCGGTTTGTGTGCTTTTCGGATTTTGAATTCACCTTCGATATCTCACGTCGGCGTATTTCATTTAAACGACGCGGTCAGTCCCCTCTCCCTCCGGGAGAGGGCTAGGGTGAGGGCAGCTTTTGATCGTTCCCACGCTCCGCGTGGGAATGCAGCCCGGGACGCTCCGCGTTCCATTTTCGAATGTTTAAAGATGTGTGGGATTCACCGAACCTTCCCACAATGTTTTCAGGTTGTCCGTCGGAAGCACGCTCTCTAGTCTTCGGTTGTCGCAGAAAACTCTGTGATTGGGTGTGAGAACCCAGGCAAGCGAGTGTTATTCAAACGTCAGTCCGACCATAATTGCCGCCAGCATTCCTGCTGCCTGTAATTGATTTATGGCGGCTGTGTGCGGGCAGACTTCGGTCTGGCCGGAATCTCCTTGCCCGGTTTCTCACCCCGCACATAGCTGCCACCTCTTCGCCGCGTGAGAACGGCATTTGGTGGCTTCAAGTCAGCAAGGAGTTAATCAATGAACAAGGTTGTCCCCGATCCACCCTTCGAAACACCCACCCCCCTCGAAGAAGCCATGCGCGCCGAAGACCTCGCCCGCAACCGCGAAGCCATCAAACGCGCCCTCGACTATTACCTGTGCCCCAACCCTTTTAAACCGCGCCCGAGCACGATGTATATGGTCACGCCCAACGTCGACACCGAAAGCCTGTTGGTCAATGCCTGCGAATCCCTGGCGTCGGCCAGTACGATCGCGAGCAATTTTGCCAATGAACTCAGCGGTTCGCAGCGCAGTACGGCGTTGGGTATTCAGCAGATCATCATGCTGGCCGAGTTGGCGGTGAACCGGGCGCTGGACCGGGTTGATCCGAGAGCTTGAGACCGCGTCGTCGCTCATTGCGGGCAAGCCCGCTCCCACAGGGTCGTGCGCGATTTCAATAAATCCACAGAACGGGTGGGAGCTGGCTTGCCAGCGATGACGGCGGAGCTGACAACCCAAATCCCGGACATAAAAAAACCGGCGATCATTCCTGATCGCCGGTTTTTCGTTCAGCCGTCACTCAATCATTGCATCAACACTTCAATCGAACCATCGGCGGTCAGGCTGACCTGGCTGGTGCCGGCTTCGACCTCAGGCGTCACGGGTGCAGAATCCATGCCCGCCGCTTTCATCATCATCGGGGCGCGCATGTACGGTTGCGGGTAGCCGTTGCTGTTGAGGTTCAGGTTGACGATTTTGTAACCCTTGCCGCCCAGGGCGTCGGTGGCCAGTTGGGCGCGGGCCTTGAAGGCGGTGACGGCTTCTTTCAGCAGTTTGTCTTCGCTGGCCTTGCGGGTCGGGTCGGCGATGGCGAAGTCCATGCCGCCCATTTTCAGGTCGGTCAGCAGTTCACCGGTGAGTTTGGACAGGGCGGCGAAGTCGGCGCTTTCCAGGCGCAGTTCGGCGCGTTCGCGCCAGCCGGTGATTTTCTGGCCTTTGGTGTCGTAGATCGGGTAGCTGTTGCGGCTGCCCTGGCGCAGGGTGATGTCTTTGACCTGCTTGGCCTGGGCCAGGGCCTTGTTCATGGTGGTGCTGACGTCGGCGGCGAGTTTGGCCGGGTCGGTGTTCTGTTCTTCGGTGTAGAGGGTCACGATCATCAGGTCGCGGGCCACTTCCTGGCTGACTTCGGCACGCAGGGAAATCTGGTTGTAGTGCAGCTCATCGGCGGCCAGGGCCGGAAGGCTGGCGACACTGCCGACGGTCAGGGCGAGAAGGGCGGCGCTGCGGCGAAATGTGTGCATGAAAGCTCCTTGATGAGGGCGCAGGTGATGGTTCGGGGCCTGCGTGAAACCATCAGACTCTAGCTTTTATGATCCGGTTCGCCCAGTTACAACTTCTATACAGATGGCCGGCAGCCGCTGCGCAGCCAATCGCGAGCAAGCTCGCTCCCACATTTGGGACGCGTTCCCCTGTGGGAGCGAGCTTGCTCGCGAAGGGGCCCTTATAGCCGCAGAAAATCTTTGCGCCATGTGGTCGTTTGCCGCACTTTCGCCTCTCAAGCGCGCGCCTTGGTTATACTCCGTGCGATCCGCCTGGAGCGCTCATCAGGAGAGCTCATGCTCGCCCCCGTACAACTGACTTCCGCCACTCGCCAGAACCTCTGGCGGCTGACTTTCATTCGCACCCTGGTGCTCGCCGCGCAGGCCGGTTCCGTGGGCCTGGCCTACTGGCTGGAATTGTTGCCGTTGCCGTGGGTGCAACTGGTGATGACCCTCGGCTGTTCGATTCTGCTGTGTGTGTTCACCGCTGTGCGCCTGCGCACTTCGTGGCCGGTTACCGAGCTCGAATACGCGCTGCAACTGGCCTGCGATCTGGTTATCCACAGTGCCTTGCTGTATTTCTCCGGTGGTTCGACCAACCCGTTCGTTTCGTACTATCTGGTGCCGCTGACCATCGCTGCGGTGACGTTGCCGTGGCGTTATTCGGTGGTGCTGTCGGGCATTGCGCTGGCCTTGTACACGCTGATGCTGACGCATTTCTATCCGCTGGAAACCCTGCCGGTGGCGCGGGAGAACCTGCAGATCTACGGCATGTGGCTGAGCTTCGCGCTGGCGGCAGCGGTCATTACCTTCTTCGCCGCGCGCATGGCCGAAGAGCTTCGCCGGCAGGAAGAGTTGCGTGCGATCCGTCGCGAAGAAGGCCTGCGCGATCAGCAATTGCTGGCCGTTGCGACGCAGGCTGCCGGTGCCGCTCATGAACTGGGCACACCGCTGGCGACCATGAGCGTCTTGCTCAACGAAATGCAGCAGGATCATCACGACCCGATGCTTCAGGAAGACCTGAAAGTGCTGAAGGATCAGGTGAAACTCTGCAAGGAGACCCTGCAACAACTGGTGCGCGCCGCCGAAGCCAATCGCCGGATGGCGGTGGAGATGCAGGACGTTACCGATTGGCTCGACGAGGCGCTCAACCGCTGGCACCTGATGCGTCCGGAAGCCAGTTATCGCTTCCAGCGCCTGGGCCAGGGCCCGTTGCCGCGTGTGGCACCGCCGCCGGATCTGACCCAGGCCTTGTTGAATCTGTTGAACAACGCCGCCGATGCCTGCCCGGAAAACCTTCAGGTGACCCTGGACTGGACCGCCGAAGACCTGACCATCAGCATTCGCGATCATGGCGCTGGTGTGCCGCTGGCCATCGCCGAGCAGATCGGCAAACCGTTTTTTACCACCAAGGGCAAAGGTTTCGGCCTGGGCCTGTTTTTGAGCAAGGCCAGCGTGACACGCGCCGGCGGCTCAGTGAAACTCTATAGTCATGAGGAAGGCGGCACGCTCACCGAGCTGCGCCTGCCCCACGGCGCCCGAGGAGAGCAACATGAGTGACGAAATCCAAGTCGAAGGCGAAGAACTGCCGCATTTGCTGCTGGTCGATGACGATGCGACCTTCACCCGGGTGATGGCCCGTGCCATGGCCCGCCGTGGTTTCCGCGTCAGCACCGCCGGTTCCGCCGAGGAAGGCCTGACCATCGCCCAGGCCGATCTGCCGGACTACGCCGCGCTGGACCTGAAAATGGACGGCGATTCCGGTCTGGTCCTGCTGCCGAAGCTGCTGGAACTGGACCCGGAAATGCGCGTGGTGATCCTCACCGGTTATTCGAGCATTGCCACCGCCGTCGAAGCGATCAAGCGCGGCGCCTGCAATTACCTGTGCAAACCGGCCGACGCCGACGACGTGCTGGCAGCGCTGCTGTCCGAACACGCCGATCTCGACAGCCTGGTGCCGGAAAACCCGATGTCGGTGGATCGCCTGCAGTGGGAACACATCCAGCGCGTGCTGACCGAGCACGAAGGCAACATCTCTGCCACTGCCCGCGCCCTGGGCATGCACCGCCGCACCCTGCAGCGCAAACTGCAGAAGCGCCCGGTTCGTCGCTGAACCTGCGCTGAACGACCATCGCCAGCCCTCGCGATAAAACGCACCGATCATCTATGATCGGTGCGTGTCTGTTCTTTTCTTTATCGAGCCTTTTCCATGAATCAGAACGCTGAATATTCCGCGGTCAACGATGCTGTGCGCGGGCAGTTTTTTCGCAAGGTGTGGGCCATGACCACGCCTTATTGGCGCAGCGAAGAGAAGGGCAAGGCCTGGACGTTGCTGATCGCCGTTATCGCCCTGTCGCTGTTCAGCGTGGGCATCTCGGTGTGGCTCAACAGTTGGTACAAGGATTTCTACAACGCCCTGCAAAAGAAGGATGAGGCGGCGTTCTGGCAGTTGATCCTGTACTTCTGCGGGATTGCGACCGTGGCCATTCTCGGTGCGGTGTACCGCCAGTATCTGACGCAAATGCTCACCATCCGCTGGCGGGCGTGGCTCACCGAAAACCATTTCAAGCGCTGGCTGGGGCACAAGAACTACTACCAACTGGAGCAGGGCGGCTATACCGATAACCCTGACCAACGGATTTCCGAAGACCTCAACACGTTCACCAGCACGACCTTGAGTCTCGCCCTGGGCTTGATCCGCACAATCGTCAGCCTGGTGTCGTTCTCGATCATTCTGTGGGGCGTGTCCGGCAGCATCGAAGTTTTCGGCATCGAAATTCCGGGCTACATGTTTTGGTGTGCGCTGCTGTACGCGGCGGTCGGCAGCTGGCTGACACACTTGATCGGTCGACGTCTGATCGGCCTGAACAACCAGCAACAACGGTTCGAAGCCGACCTGCGTTTCTCCATGGTGCGGGTGCGCGAAAACGCCGAGAGCATCGCGCTGTACAACGGCGAGCCCAACGAAAACCGTCGCCTGAGCAGCCGCTTCGGTCTGGTCTGGCACAACTTCTGGGACATCATGCGAGTGTCCAAGCGCCTGACGTTCTTCACCTCGGGTTATGGCCAGATCGCAATCATCTTTCCCTTCATCGTTGCGGCCCCCCGTTACCTGTCCGGCAAGATCGAACTGGGTGAGCTGATGCAGATCAACTCGGCGTTTGGCAACGTGCAGGAGAACTTCAGCTGGTTCATCGATGCCTATGCGTCGCTGGCGGCCTGGAAAGCCACCTCCGATCGTCTGTTGAGTTTCCGGCAGGCAATGACCGATAACGAAGAGCGTTCGCCGGCCATCGATGTGCAGAATCAGGGCGATGAGCTGAAGGTTCATAACCTGGGCCTGGATCTGGCCGACGGTCGTCACCTGCTGACCAGCGCTGACATGATGGTTGAAGCGGGCGACCGCGTGATGCTCAGCGGCCGTTCCGGCAGCGGCAAGTCGACACTGCTGCGGGCAATGGGGCATCTGTGGCCGGCGGGGCACGGCAGCATTCGCTTGCCGGCGTCGCGTCATCTGTTTCTGCCGCAAAAACCGTATCTGCCGATCGGCACCCTGCGCGACGCCTTGAGTTATCCACAACCGGGCGAAACCTACGCGCCAGAGCGTTACGCACAAGTGCTGGAGACTTGCCGCTTGCCGCATCTGGTGGCGCGACTGGACGAGGCCAACCACTGGCAGCGCATGCTCTCGCCGGGCGAACAGCAACGTCTGGCCTTCGCCCGCGCGCTGCTCTATGCACCGCAATGGCTGTACATGGACGAAGCGACGTCGGCGATGGACGAAGAGGACGAAGCCACGTTGTATCAGGCGCTGATCGATCAGTTGCCGGGTCTGAGCATCGTCAGCGTCGGCCATCGCAGCAGCCTCAAGCGCTTCCATCCACGGCATGTGCGGATCGATGGCGGGCATCTGGTCGAGCAGACCGTGACCGCCTGATTTATCCGCACCTCTCTCGTGGGAGCTGGCCTGTCAGCTCCCACAGGATTTGCGTGGAAACGGAAAGTGATCGTACAACTCGCTTGAGCTATGATGCCCACAAGCCGAAATTTCGAGACAAGATGCAGACCATGGAAAACCTGATCGACACCCCGCGCCTCCCTCGCAAGCGCCGCAGCCTGGCTCAAGAACTGGTGACGGTGCTGACCGAGCAAATCCGCGACGGTCTGCTCAAGCGTGGCGACAAGTTGCCCACCGAGTCGGCGATCATGGAAGCCCATGGTGTCAGCCGCACTGTGGTGCGCGAGGCGATCTCCCGGCTACAGGCCGCAGGTCAGGTGGAAACCCGTCATGGCATCGGTACTTTCGTGCTCGACACCCCGAGCCCCAGCGGTTTCCGGATCGACCCCGCTACCGTGGTCACTCTGCGTGATGTGCTGGCGATTCTCGAATTGCGCATCAGCCTGGAAGTCGAATCCGCCGGCCTCGCCGCGCAGCGTCGCAGCGCCGAACAACTGGCCGCAATGCGCGCCGCCCTCGATGCGCTGAACGAAAGCGTGGCCCATGCCAGCGATGCGGTGGCCTCGGACTTTCAATTCCACCTGCAAATCGCGCTGTCCACCGGCAATCGCTACTTCACCGACATCATGACCCACCTGGGCACCAGCATCATTCCGCGCACTCGGTTGAACTCGGCGCGCCTGGCCCATGACGATCAGCAGCACTACATGAATCGCCTGAGCCGCGAGCACGAGGAAATCTACGACGCCATCGCCCGTCAGGATTCCGATGCGGCACGCGCGGCCATGCGCCTGCACCTGACCAACAGCCGCGAACGGCTGCGTCAGGCGCACGAAGAAGCGCAGGCGCAGGGCTGAACTCTGGAAGTGCGGGAAAACGTCATACGGTGTCGACTATAGATAGCGGTAATACCTTTGATGGTTGCGTGGTTCCGTCTATCGTTGCGATGTAGCTGATTTCTGCGGACCCATTTTTGAATTGATAGTTGAAAAGGCTTCTTGAATCCAGAGAGACCTGTTCCTTTCCGGCTGCCGAGGTCGTAAATCTAGTGCCCCATGGTATAGGGGGGCTAAAGCGGTCGGGCTTGACTGCAATTGTTATGTCGATCTGTTGGTTTGCTGCTTTCCCCTCATAAAAGAAATCGAGTAGAAAAACGCCATCCAGTTTTTTGGTGTCCAGCACTCCATTTGGCGCCTGAGGTGCTTCCGCTGGGGCAAGTAGATTTAATGGGGATAATTGTAGTGTCTGCATGAGAAACTCTCCTTGGGTCGGGGTGAGTGCAATCTTTTTGTACCCCGCCAGTTGAGCTTCTTTGTGTGCCGGTGTGCCACTGTCAGAAATAACAGTGGCGACAAGCGGTCGCAATTGATCCCCCGCGCGTGATCAGGCCTCGATATATAGTCTCAACGGCTCCGAACACGGCTCCAGACTGGCCTCATCAGCAAACTTGTAGCGCAGCTCAACGGTACTGTTCAGGTACTTTTCCAGCTCGAACTTCGGGATGCTCAGTTCGATCCCGGTCAGGCCGACCATGTCATCGAGTGCTTCATCCCAGACGCCGGTCGGTTCCGACAGGCCCAGCCATTCAGGCTCTTCAGGATCAGCGCCGAGAATCGGGTACACATCCCAGTTCGGCGGTGTGTTCTGCCCGTCGGGCACACGGACGATCAAATCGTCATCCAGAGTCGACAGCCGCAGGATGATCGAATCGCTGGCGTGGTCGGGGAATTGCGGAAGGTGTGCAGCGGCAAACGTCATGCTTCGTTCTCCTTGAAAGATCTGCCGCGATCCTTCGCGGCAGTCGTCGCACTTTACCCGGCGAATCGGTGAGGCGCGCCGGGGCAATCTTGTCCGGGCATTTCAGCTCTGGGGCAGAATCGAGCGATCGACCCTGACCGCCAGCTTGCCCGGGCCGGGCCTGACGTCGAACGTCGCCCGGCCCTGAGCATCCACCGACGTGCGGGCGATGGCCATGCCGTCACGCAGCAATTGCAGCGGCGCACCTTTCAACGATTGGCCCGAGGCCAGTTCCACTTTCAATTTGATCGTCATCGAATCACTCCTTAATTCGTGTTGCCGGTTGGTTGGTAGTCCTTGAGCAGCAGGTAAGTGCTCCAGCCCCACCAGTCGTCGACGGTGGCGGTGTCGTTGAGGTTGTTGACGTCCTTGCGCCGCAGGACTTTGTTGCCCTGAAGGCGGAACAGTGGCGAGAAGTTGTTGGCCGGATCCAGCACGGCTGTCAGATCCGGCACCCGTTGCAGCGCGTTGAAGGTGGTCGGCACGCTGCCGCTTGAATACGCGGCATACACCTCGTCCGCCGAATCCTGCACTGCCTGACTCACCTGCTTTCGGTTGTCGGCATCAGTGGCGTCGAAGTAGCGCTTGTCACCAAACGCACGCCATTGTTCGCCATGTCCGTTGCGTACCTTGAGGCCGAACTTGCTGTCTTCATCGTGCATGAAGCGAGTGATGAGCGAACCCAGGTCGCTGGGCGTCACTGCTGCGGCCATGGCCTTGCGCGGCACCCGCAGATGCCCGGAGGAGAACAGGTCGGTGAGGTAGTGATCGGCGAACGCGTTCATCGCGTAGGCCCGTTCCAGTTGCAGTTCGTCCCGACTGGCGTGGGCGGCAGCGGCGACTTGCAGGGCGGCGGTATGCCCGGCGATGTAGGCCTGACGTGCCCATTCGCCGAAGTGGTCGGCGTTGTTCGCCGCCAGTTTCAGATAGCGCCCGAGCGGGAACAGGGCCGAGATAAAACTGCCGCCGCCGGTGATCTTGTTCCACTCTTCAGACAACGTATCTCCCAAGGCGTCATAGGCCTCATGGGGTTGCTTGCCGTCCTTGATCGCCTGTTTAACCGCGTCGATCTCTTTTTGCATGATCGCGAGAATCTGTACCGCTTCGGCCTTTGAAGCCGGCAGCGCGGCGAGGGTGTCGAAGGCTGCCGTGAAGCGTTGCAAGCGATCCGCCGGTGTCGCGCCTCCATTGATCGGACGGTCGACGACACCGTAGAAATCTCCTCCCAGCGCCAGTACCTGGCCGTAGGTCAGTGCCGATCCATTTGGCAGATGCAAGGGCACGTTTTGCGCAAGAAGCGGCTCGGCATTTTCACCGAAACGCAGCCGTGTGTTATCGCCGATAGCTTTGTGTTCCGCGCCCTCGAAGCGTAACTGCGGTTTGCCTTTCAAGGCTTGAGCGGGCAGGGCGGTCACAGGTTCGACATCGCTGTGCGAGTCGGCGATATGCAGCAACAGATGCGGATTTTCGGTACTGAAAGCGATGCCGTTGGAGGTGAAAAGATCATCGAACCGGGCGATGACCGGCGTGGGTTTTTCCAGGCATTTTGTTTGTAGACCGGACATTTCTTTCTCCTTGATATGTCATCGGTGAGTTTTTATTTAACTGTATGCATATACAGTCAAATCCACTCTAGACGAGAAATTTCCTACGTCAAAAAGAAATCCTGTCCGACAAAAATGCCTGCCAGCGATGAAATGCAGTTGACGGTTATCTTTTAAGTTGTACGATGACCTACAACTTCGGCGAAGGCTGAACGGTCCACTCACAAAAAACGTTGCTACCAGGGTGTTCGAATAATGAATCCACAAGAACTGAAGTCCATCCTCTCCGCCGGCCTGCTGTCGTTCCCGGTGACCGATTTCAATGCTCAGGGCGATTTCAACCGCGCTGGCTACATCAAACGCCTGGAATGGCTGGCCCCGTACGGTGCTTCAGCCCTGTTCGCCGCCGGTGGCACCGGTGAATTTTTCTCCCTCGCTGCCAGCGAATACTCGGAAATCATCAAGACTGCCGTCGACACCTGCGCCAGCAGCGTGCCGATCCTCGCCGGTGTCGGCGGTTCGACCCGCCAGGCCATCGAATACGCTCAGGAAGCCGAGCGCCTGGGCGCCAAAGGTCTGTTGCTGCTGCCGCACTACCTGACCGAAGCCAGCCAGGACGGCGTTGCCGCCCACGTTGAAGCCGTGTGCAAATCGGTCAACATCGGCGTGGTTGTTTACAACCGCAACGTCTGCCGCCTGACCGCGCCGCTGCTGGAACGTCTGGCCGAACGCTGCCCGAATCTGATCGGTTACAAGGATGGTCTGGGCGATATCGAACTGATGGTGTCGATCCGTCGCCGTCTCGGCGATCGCTTCAGTTACCTGGGTGGTCTGCCGACCGCCGAAGTCTACGCTGCGGCCTACAAGGCCCTGGGCGTGCCGGTTTACTCCTCGGCGGTGTTCAACTTCATTCCGAAAACCGCGATGGAGTTCTACCACGCCATCGCCCGCGAAGATCACGCCACCGTCGGCAAGATCATCGACGACTTCTTCCTGCCATACCTTGACATCCGCAACCGCAAGGCCGGCTACGCCGTGAGCATCGTCAAGGCAGGCGCCAAGATCGCCGGCTATGACGCAGGCCCGGTGCGGGCGCCGCTGACCGACCTGACCCGCGAAGAGTACGAAATGCTCGCCGCGCTGATCGACAAGCAAGGTGCGCAGTAACCCAACCCTATAAACAAGGCCGCTGAGCGATCAGCGGCCTTTTGCGTCAGGAGAATGATTCGTGACCAAGCGCTATGACAACTACATCAACGGTGAATGGGTCGCCGGCAACGATTACTCGGTCAACATCAACCCGTCCGAGCTGAGCGACACCATCGGCGATTACGCCAAGGCTGACCTTGCTCAGGTCAACGCCGCCATCGACGCCGCGCGCGCCGCGTTCCCGGCGTGGTCGACCTCGGGGATTCAGGCCCGTCATGACTCGCTGGACAAAGTCGGCACCGAAATTCTCGCCCGTCGGGAAGAACTCGGCACCCTGCTGGCCCGGGAAGAGGGCAAGACCCTGCCGGAAGCTATCGGTGAAGTGACCCGCGCCGGCAACATCTTCAAGTTCTTCGCGGGTGAATGCCTGCGTCTTTCCGGCGACTACGTGCCGTCGGTGCGTCCGGGCGTCAACGTTGAAGTGACCCGCGAAGCCCTCGGCGTGGTCGGCCTGATCACCCCGTGGAACTTCCCGATTGCCATCCCGTCGTGGAAAATCGCCCCGGCCCTGGCCTACGGCAACTGCGTAGTGTTGAAACCGGCGGATCTGGTGCCGGGTTGCGCCTGGGCACTGGCCGAAATCATCTCCCGCGCAGGCTTCCCGGCCGGTGTGTTCAACCTGGTGATGGGCAGCGGTCGCGTGGTGGGGGAAGCGCTGGTCAACAGCCCGAAGGTCGACGGCATCAGCTTCACCGGCTCTGTCGGTGTGGGCCGTCAGATCGCGGTCAACTGCGTGTCGCGCCAGGCCAAGGTTCAGCTGGAGATGGGCGGCAAGAACCCGCAGATCATTCTCGACGACGCCGACCTCAAGCAAGCGGTCGAGCTGTCGGTGCAGAGCGCTTTCTACTCCACCGGCCAGCGTTGCACGGCATCGAGCCGACTGATCGTCACCGCCGGGATTCACGACAAGTTCGTAGATGCCATGGCCGAGCGCATGAAGTCGATCAAGGTCGGTCACGCGCTGAAGGCCGGCACCGACATCGGCCCGGTGGTCTCGCAGGCACAGCTTGAGCAGGACCTGAAATACATCGACATCGGCCAGTCCGAAGGTGCGCGCGTGGTCAGCGGCGGTGGTCTTGTGACTTGCGACACCGAGGGCTACTTCCTCGCGCCGACCCTGTTTGCCGACAGCGAAGCGTCGATGCGCATCAGCCGCGAAGAGATCTTTGGCCCGGTGGCCAACATCGTCCGCGTGGCCGATTACGAGGCGGCACTGGCCATGGCCAACGACACTGAATTCGGTCTGTCGGCGGGTATCGCCACCACGTCGCTGAAGTACGCCAACCACTTCAAGCGTCATTCGCAGGCCGGGATGGTGATGGTCAACCTGCCGACCGCCGGTGTCGATTACCACGTTCCGTTCGGTGGCCGTAAGGGTTCATCCTATGGCTCACGTGAGCAAGGCCGCTATGCGCAGGAGTTCTACACGGTCGTGAAGACCAGCTACATCGGTTCCTGACAGACGCACTATCTGTGGGAGCTGGCTTGCCAGCGAAAGCATCACCTCGGTGTGACAGACATTCCGGGGCGCCTGCATCGCGGGCAAGCCCGGCTCCCACAACGCAAGACCAAAGAAGATTCACCCGCGCATAAAAATAATCAGTGGGAGTACATCTACATGCAATCGTCCAAGCCGACTCACGTCCGCTATTTGATCCTGCTCATGCTGTTTCTGGTGACCACGATCAACTACGCCGACCGCGCCACCATCGCGATCGCCGGCTCCAGTCTGCAAAAAGACCTCGGCATCGACGCGGTCACCCTCGGCTACATCTTCTCTGCATTCGGTTGGGCCTACGTGGCCGGGCAAATTCCCGGCGGCTGGCTGCTCGATCGCTTCGGCTCGAAAAAAGTCTATGCCCTGAGCATCTTCACCTGGTCGCTGTTCACCGTGCTGCAAGGCTTCGTCGGTGAGTTCGGCATGTCCACGGCCGTTGTGGCGCTGTTCATGTTGCGCTTCCTCGTGGGGCTGGCCGAGGCGCCTTCGTTCCCCGGCAACGCACGCATTGTGGCAGCCTGGTTCCCGACCGCGGAACGCGGCACCGCTTCGGCAATCTTCAACTCGGCGCAGTACTTTGCGACGGTGTTGTTCGCGCCGCTGATGGGATGGATCGTGTTCACCTTCGGCTGGGAGCATGTGTTCATCGTCATGGGCCTGCTCGGCATCGTGTTCTCGCTGGTCTGGCTCAAGATTATCCACAGCCCGCGCCAGCACCCGATGGCCAACGAAGCGGAAGTGAAGTTCATCGCCGACAACGGCGGCATGGTCGACATGGATCAGAAGCAAGGCAAAAAGGCTGACGGCCCGAAATGGGATTACATCCGCCAGTTGCTGACCAATCGCATGATGCTTGGCGTTTACCTGGGCCAGTACTGCATCAACGGCATTACCTATTTCTTCCTGACCTGGTTCCCGGTGTACCTGGTGCAAGAGCGCGGCATGACCATCCTCAAGGCCGGTTTCATTGCCTCGTTGCCGGCGATCTGCGGTTTTATCGGCGGTGTTCTCGGCGGGGTGATTTCCGATTACCTGCTGCGCAAGGGCCACTCGCTGACCTTCGCCCGCAAGGCGCCGATCATTGCCGGTCTGCTGGTGTCGAGCAGCATCGTGGCCTGCAACTATGTCGACGTTGAATGGATGGTAGTCGGCTTCATGGCCCTCGCGTTCTTCGGCAAAGGCGTGGGCGCGCTGGGCTGGGCGGTGGTGTCCGACACCTCGCCGAAACAGATCGCCGGTCTGAGCGGTGGCCTGTTCAACACCTTTGGCAACATCGCGTCGATCACCACCCCGATCGTCATCGGCTACATCATCAGCTCCACCGGTTCGTTCAAGTGGGCGCTGGTGTTTGTCGGCGCCAACGCGCTGGTGGCGGTGTTCAGCTATCTGGTGATCGTCGGCCCGATCAAGCGTGTGGTACTCAAAGAGCCGCCAACCAGTGGCGGTTCCGAAATCACCGGTAAATTGTCTCAAGCGCATTCCTGAGGAGCGGCGTCATGCAGCTGATTGAACATTCCGACTCGCCGCGCTACATCCGCCTGCACGAGCGGGACAACGTAGTGGTCGTGGTCAATGACCAGGGCGTTCCGGCCGGCACCGCTTTCGCCGATGGCCTGGTGACGGTGGATTTCGTGCCGCAGAGTCACAAGGTCAGCCTGGTGGACATCCCCGAGGGTGGCACGGTGATTCGTTACGGCCAGATCATTGGCTACGCGTTGCAGCCGATTCCCCGTGGCAGTTGGGTCAAGGAAGATCAATTGCGCATGCCGACCGCGCCGCCGCTGGACAGCCTTCCGCTGTCCACCGATGTGCCGGCCGCCCAGGCGCCGCTGGAAGGCTTCACATTCGAGGGGTATCGCAATGCCGACGGCACCGTCGGCACGCGCAACATCCTCGGGATCACCACCACCGTGCAATGCGTCACCGGGGTACTGGATCACGCGGTCAAACGCATCAAGGATGAACTGTTGCCGAAGTATCCACATGTCGATGACGTGGTGGCGCTGACCCACAGTTACGGTTGCGGCGTGGCGATCACGGCCACCGACGCCTACATCCCGATCCGTACCGTGCGCAATCTGGCGCGCAACCCGAACCTCGGTGGCGAGGCGCTGGTGATCAGCCTGGGCTGCGAGAAACTGCAGGCCGGTCAGGTAATGCACGAAGACGATGCGTCGGTGGATCTGAGCGAGCCTTGGCTGTATCGCTTGCAGGATTCCAGTCACGGTTTCACCGAGATGATCGAACAGATCATGCAACTGGCCGAAACCCGCTTGAAGAAACTCGACCAGCGCCGCCGGGAAACCGTGCCGGCGTCCGAGCTGATCCTCGGCATGCAATGCGGCGGCAGCGATGCGTTTTCCGGGATCACCGCCAACCCGGCTCTGGGTTACGCCTCCGACTTGCTGCTGCGGGCGGGGGCGACGGTGATGTTTTCCGAAGTCACCGAAGTGCGCGACGCGATTTACCTGCTGACCTCACGGGCGCAGAGCAAAACCGTTGCCGAGGAACTGGTGCGCGAGATGGACTGGTACGACCGATACCTGGCCAAGGGCGAGGCGGATCGCAGCGCCAACACCACGCCAGGCAACAAGAAGGGCGGGTTGTCGAACATTGTCGAGAAGTCGTTGGGCTCGATCGTGAAGTCCGGCAGCAGTGCGATCAGCGGCGTGCTCGGCCCGGGGGAACGCTTCAAGCAGAAGGGTTTGATTTTCTGTGCGACGCCGGCGAGTGATTTTGTCTGCGGCACGTTGCAACTGGCGGCGGGGATGAACCTGCATGTGTTCACCACCGGACGTGGTACGCCTTATGGTCTGGCCATGGCGCCGGTGGTGAAGGTTTCGACCCGTACCGAACTGGCGCAGCGCTGGCCGGATCTGATCGACATCGATGCCGGGCGGATTGCTACCGGACGCGCGTCCATCGAAGAGTTGGGCTGGGAGCTGTTCCACTACTACCTGGATGTGGCGAGCGGCAAGCAGCAGACGTGGGCGGAGAAGCACAAGCTGCATAACGACATTACGTTGTTCAATCCGGCGCCGATCACTTGATCTACTTGAGGGGTGTTGATCGTTCCCACGCTCCGCGTGGGAATGCAGCCCGGGACGCTCCGCGTCCCAACAGCGTGACGCGGAGCGTCACAGGAGACGTTACCACGCAGAGCGTGGGAACGATCAGGGTGAAAGTGGCTTATCATTGGCCCCCTGACGACGCTCACCTCCAAGGCCCTCCGGCATGCTGGCTATCTTCCTCGAAACCTTGAACATCACCGCGCCGGTGTTTGCCATGCTGTTTCTCGGTGTGCTGCTCAAGCGCATCGACTGGATCAACGACAACTTCATCCACACGGCTTCGTCATTGGTGTTCAACGTCACCATGCCGGCGCTGCTGTTTCTCGGCATCCTGCATGCCGACCTGCACGCCGCGCTGCAACCGGCGCTGCTGATCTATTTCGCACTGGCCACGCTGGTCAGTTTTGCCCTGGCCTGGGGCTGGGCGATTTTTCGCTGTCCGCGCGAAGATCGTGGCATCTACACCCAAGGCGCGTTTCGCGGCAACAACGGGGTGATCGGCCTGGCGCTGGCGGCGAGCATGTACGGCGACTACGGAATTTCCCTCGGGGCGATTCTCGCGGCGCTGGTGATCCTGTTCTACAACACCCTGTCGACCATCGTGCTGGCGGTGTACAGCCCGGTGATCAAGTCCGATCCGTGGAGCATCTGCAAAAGCGTGGTCAGCAATCCGCTGATCATCAGCGTGATCGCAGCGGCACCGTTCGCTTATTTCAAGATCGGTCTGCCGGGCTGGCTGGAAACCTCCGGTCAGTACCTGGCGCAGACCACGCTGCCGCTGGCCCTGATCTGCATCGGCGGTACGCTGTCGCTGGCGGCGCTGCGCAAGAGCGGCAACATGGCGCTCAGTTCGAGTCTGGTGAAGATGATCGGCCTGCCGGTGATCGCCACGCTGGGTGCATGGCTGTGGGGCTTTCGCGGGGCGGAGCTGGGGATTCTGTTTCTGTACTTCGGCAGCCCGACCGCCGCGGCCAGTTTCGTCATGGCCCGTGCCGCGCAGGGCAACCATGAACTGGCGGCGGCGATCATCGTGCTGACCACGTTGATGGCGGCGATCACCACCAACATCGGGATCTTCTTCTTGCAGTGGGGCGGGTGGATCTAGCCCGAGACCGGGCTTGATCTTTCGGGCCTCTTCGCGAACAGGCCCGTCAATCAGGGTTTCTGGTAGGTATCGATCACTTCCTGCGCCGCGCGGAACGCATCGATTGCCGCCGGCACGCCGGCGTACACCGCGCAATGCAGCAGCGCTTCGCGGATCTCATCGACCGTGCAGCCGTTGTTCAGCGCACCACGCACATGCCCCTTCAACTCCTGCGGGCACTTCAGCGCGGTCAGTGCGGCAAGAGTGATCAGGCTGCGGGTTTTCAGCGGCAGGCCTTCGCGATTCCACACGCCGCCCCAAGCGTGTTCGTTGACGAAATCCTGCAACGGTTGAGTGAATTCGGTGGCGTTGCCCAGCGCGCGGTCGACAAACGCGTCGCCCATTACCTGACGGCGGACTTCAACCCCGGATTTCTTCGATTCGGTCATGGCACATCCCTCTTGTGGTGTTGGCGGCGCCAGGCGCGTACGGACGTAAAAAACAGAAACGTCAGCAGCGTCGGCAGCACATAAAACAGCATCAACCGTTCAAGCTTGCCGGCCAGTGGCATGCCGGTGGTGAACGACACCACGTGCAGCCCGTAAGCCAGATACAAACCAAGCAGCAACAGGCCTTCAGCCCGAGTCACGCGATAACCGGAATAGAACACCGGAAGGCACAGCGCCGCGACGCCGAGCATCACCGGCAGGTCGAAATCCAGTGCGTTCGGCGAGACCGACAGCGGCGTCGGCGCGATCAGTGCGGTGAGGCCCAGCACCCCAAGCAGATTAAACAGGTTGGCACCGATCACGTTGCCCACGGCAATGTCCCGCTGGCCGCGCAGCGCGGCGATCAGTGAGGTGGCGAGCTCCGGCAGCGAGGTGCCGACCGCGACCACGGTCAGACCGATCACCCGTTCGGAGAATCCCAGGTCGGTGGCCACGACCACGGCCGCACCCAGCAGCAGGTGCCCGGCGAACACCAGCATGCCCAGACCGCCGACAATCATCAGCAGGCTGGTAAACCACGGCGCCTGCGGATCGTGCGGTTGATCGGAATGCGGTCGGGTCGAGTGCCGCGACTGGCGCAGCAACAACCCGAGGTAAAGCCCCAGGGCGCCAAGCAGCAGTACGCCGTCGAGGCGCCCGAGCTCTTCATTCCATGCCAGCACGAACACCAGCAGGCTGGCGCCGATCATCAACGGGATGTCGAGGCGCACCAGTTGCCGCGACACCCGCAGCGGAATGATCAGCGCCGACAGGCCGAGGGTGACAAGAATGTTGAAAATACTGCTGCCGATCACGCTGCTGACGGCGATGTCCGGCGTGTGCGCCTGCACGGCCTGCAGGCTGACGGCCATTTGTGGAGCGCTGCTGCCGAGGGCAACGATGGTCAGGCCGATGATCAGCGGTCGTACATGCAGGCGCGCGGCCAGACGCACGGCGGCGCGCACCATCAGTTCGGCGCCGGCGATCAGCAGGAACAGCCCGCTGAGCAATTCGATCACGCTGATCAGGGGTAAGTCGGTCAATCCGAAAATGGTGGGCGCTCCATCAGTCGTCGAGAGCCTGGACCCGAACACGGGCGGTTCCACTGCGCAGCATACCGAGCTGTTCGGCCGCCGCACGTGAAACATCGATCAGGCGGCCACGGGTGTGCGGGCCGCGGTCGTTGATGCGGACCACGACGGATTCATCGTTTTTCAGGTTGGTGACCTTCACTCGCGTGCCAAACGGCAACTGGCGGTGGGCAGCGGTCAGGGAATTCTGGTTGAACGCTTCGCCGCTGGCGGTACGTTTACCGTGGTGCTTGGCACCGTAATAGGAGGCGACGCCGGTCTGGTCGTAACCGTGCGGGTCGATGGTGTCGGTGCTGGCGCAACCGGCTAGCAAAGAGAGCAGGGCGCAGGCGCCGAGCAGACGTTTCATTCAAAAGCTCCCAAATAACAATGTGGGAGCGAGCTTGCTCGCGAAGAAGCCGTCACATTCAGCATCAATGTTGAATGTCACGACGCCTTCGCGGGCAAGTCGGAGCGCCGAACCGCCACTCCCACAGGGAATGGAGCCAGGCTTTGGATCTGGCTCCATTGTGGTCAGCCTTCGAGCTTGCTTTTCAGCAGTTCGTTCACTTGCTGCGGGTTGGCCTTGCCTTTGGAGGCTTTCATGGCCTGACCGACGAAGAAGCCGAACATCTTGCCGCGCTTGGCTTCGTCTGCCGCACGGTATTGCTCGACCTGCTCGGCGTTGGCCGCGAGCATTTCATCCAGTACCGCCGAGATTGCACCGGTGTCGGTGACTTGCTTCAGACCGCGCTTCTCGATGATCTCGTCCGCGCTGCCTTCACCGTTGGCCATCGCTTCGAACACCACCTTGGCGATCTTGCCGGAGATGGTGTTGTCCTTGATGCGCTGCAGCATGCCGCCCAGTTGCTCGGCCGAAACCGGCGAATCCTCGATGTCCAGGTTCTGCTTGTTGAGCAGGCTGCCCAACTCGACCATCACCCAGTTCGCCGCCAGTTTGGCGTCGCCGCCGATGCTGGCGACCTTCTCGAAGTAGTCCGCCTGCTCACGGCTGGTGGCCAGCACGTTGGCGTCGTAGGCCGACAGACCGAACGCAGTCTGGAAGCGCTCGCGTTTCTGCGGTGGCAGTTCCGGCAGGGTGGCGCGCACGTCGTTGAGGAACGAGTCCTCGATGACCACCGGCAGCAGGTCCGGATCGGGGAAGTAACGGTAGTCGTTGGCTTCCTCTTTGCTGCGCATCGGACGGGTCTCGTCCTTGTTCGGATCGTACAGACGGGTCTGCTGGATCACTTTGCCGCCGTCTTCGATCAGGTCGATCTGACGCTGGATTTCGGAGTTGATTGCCTTCTCGATGAAGCGGAACGAGTTGACGTTCTTGATCTCGCAACGGGTGCCGAATTCAACCTGGCCTTTGGGACGCACCGACACGTTGCAGTCGCAACGCAGCGAGCCTTCGGCCATGTTGCCGTCGCAGATGCCCAGGTAACGCACCAGCGCGTGGATCGCCTTGACGTAGGCCACGGCTTCCTTGGCGCTGCGCATGTCAGGTTCGGACACGATTTCCAGCAGCGGCGTGCCGGCACGGTTCAGGTCGATGCCGGTGGCACCGCTGAATTCTTCGTGCAGGCTCTTGCCGGCGTCTTCTTCCAGGTGCGCGCGGGTGATGCCGACGCGTTTGACCGTGCCGTCTTCCAGGGCGATGTCCAGGTGGCCCTTGCCGACGATCGGCAATTCCATCTGGCTGATCTGGTAGCCCTTCGGCAGATCCGGGTAGAAGTAGTTTTTACGGGCGAACACGTTGCGCTGGCCGATCTCGGCGTCAATCGCCAGACCGAACATCACCGCCATGCGCACGGCTTCCTGATTCAGTACCGGCAGGGTGCCGGGCATGCCCAGGTCGATCAGGCTGGCCTGGGTGTTCGGCTCGGAACCGAAAGTGGTGGAACTACCGGAAAAGATTTTCGACCGGGTGGTGAGCTGGGTGTGAATCTCCAGCCCGATCACGACTTCCCATTGCATGTGTGTCTCCTCAGAAGCCGGTTGGGGTGCGGGTGTGCCAGTCAGTGTTCAGCTGATATTGGTGCGCAACGTTGAGCAAGCGGCCTTCCTGGAAATACGGAGCGAGCAGTTGCACGCCGACCGGCAGACCATCGACAAAACCGGCCGGCATCGACAGGCCCGGCAGGCCCGCGAGGTTAGCGGTGATGGTGTAGACGTCTTCCAGGTAGGCAGCGACCGGGTCGCTGTTCTTGGCGCCGAGTTTCCAGGCCGGGTTTGGCGTGGTCGGGCCGAGGATGATGTCGACTTCGTTAAATGCGCTCATGAAGTCGTTCTTCACCAGGCGACGGATCTTCTGCGCTTTCAGGTAGTAGGCGTCGTAGTAACCGGCGGACAGCGCGTAGGCACCGACCATGATCCGGCGCTGGACTTCAGCCCCGAAGCCTTCGCCACGCGAGCGCTTGTACAGGTCTTCCAGGTTCTTCGGGTCTTCGCAGCGGTGGCCGAAGCGCACGCCGTCGAAACGCGACAGGTTGGAGGACGCTTCTGCCGGGGCGATCACGTAGTACGCAGGAATCGCGTGCTGCATGTTCGGCAGGCTGATTTCCTTGATCACGGCACCGAGCTTCTGCAGCTCTTTGATGCTGTTCTGGATCAGGTCGGCGATGCGCGGGTCGAGACCGGCGCCGAAGTATTCCTTCGGCACACCGATGCGCAGCCCTTGCAGCGAACCGTTCAGGCCGGCGGTGTAGTCCGGCACTGGCTCATCGATGCTGGTGGAGTCGTTCGGATCGAAGCCGGCCATACCCTGCAACAAAATCGCGCAGTCTTCGGCGGTGCGAGCCAGAGGGCCACCCTGATCGAGGCTGGAGGCGTAAGCGATCATGCCCCAGCGCGACACCCGACCGTAGGTCGGCTTCAGGCCGGTGAGGTTGGTGAACGCGGCCGGTTGGCGGATCGAACCGCCGGTGTCGGTGGCCGTGGCAGCCGGTAGCAGACGAGCGGCAACTGCTGCCGCCGAACCACCGGACGAACCGCCCGGCACGTGTTCCAGGTTCCACGGGTTTTTCACCGCGCCGTACCAGCTCGACTCGTTGGCCGAACCCATGGCGAATTCGTCCATGTTGGTCTTGCCCAGAGTCACGGTGCCGGCGGCGGCCAGCTTCGACACCACGGTGGCGTCGTACGGGGCCTTGAAGTTGTCGAGCATCCTCGAGCCGCAACTGGTGCGGATGCCCTGGGTGCAGAACAGGTCTTTGTGGGCGATCGGCGCACCGAGCAGCGCGCCGCTCTCACCATTGGCCCGGCGCACGTCGGCGGCTTTGGCCTGCTCGAGGGCCAGCTCTTCGGTGAGGCTGATGAAACTGTTGAGCTGCGGATCGAGCTGGGTAATGCGCGCCAGCAGGACTTTGGTCAGTTCTTCGGAAGAAAACTTTTTATCGGCGAGACCGCGGGCGATCTCGGCCAGAGTCAATTGATGCATTGCAGGCTCTTTCCCTTTAGTCGATGACTTTCGGAACCAGGTACAGGCCGTTTTCGACCGCTGGTGCGATGGACTGATAAGCCTCGCGGTTATTGCTTTCGGTCACGACGTCGGCGCGCAGGCGCTGACTGGCTTCCAGCGGGTGGGCCAGCGGCTCGATACCGTCGGTATCGACCGCCTGCATTTCGTCGACCAGCCCGAGAATGCTGTTGAGGGCCGAAGTGATATGTGGAAGATCGGCGTCATTAAGGCCAAGGCTGGCCAGATGAGCGATTTTTTCCACGTCGGAGCGTTCTAGCGCCATCGGGTTTCTCCAGTGGAAAACAGGACGGACGGCGTCCGTGTGTTAGATTGTCGGAACACTACCGCACTTCTACGGTCATAAGGCCGCGATTGTGGGGCTTGGTGCACAGAAAAGCGGCCAATTTAACATATTGGCGCCTTGCCCAAAATCCCTGTCGTTGTTAGAGTTTGCCGCACTTTTTTACCCACGCGTTGCCTAGGGTCCCTTTCCCATGTTCAAGAAACTGCGTGGCATGTTTTCCAGCGATCTTTCCATTGACCTGGGCACTGCCAACACCCTTATTTACGTGCGCGAGCGCGGCATCGTCCTGAATGAGCCATCGGTTGTGGCCATTCGGACACACGGTAACCAGAAAAGTGTCGTCGCTGTCGGCACCGAGGCCAAGCGCATGCTCGGTCGTACGCCGGGCAACATTGCTGCCATTCGTCCGATGAAGGACGGCGTGATCGCCGACTTCAGCGTCTGCGAAAAGATGCTGCAATACTTTATCAACAAGGTTCACGAAAACAGCTTTCTGCAGCCCAGCCCTCGTGTGCTGATCTGCGTTCCATGCAAGTCCACCCAGGTTGAGCGTCGTGCCATCCGTGAATCGGCCCTTGGCGCCGGTGCCCGTGAAGTGTTCCTGATCGAAGAACCAATGGCCGCTGCAATCGGTGCCGGCCTGCCGGTTGAAGAAGCTCGCGGTTCGATGGTCGTGGATATCGGTGGTGGTACTACCGAAATCGCGCTGATCTCCCTGAACGGTGTGGTCTATGCCGAATCCGTACGCGTTGGCGGCGACCGCTTCGACGAAGCGATCATCACCTACGTGCGCCGCAACTACGGCAGCCTGATCGGCGAATCCACCGCCGAGCGCATCAAGCAGGAAATCGGCACAGCCTACCCGGGCGGCGAAGTTCGCGAAGTCGACGTTCGCGGTCGCAACCTGGCCGAAGGCGTTCCACGCGCATTCACCCTGAACTCCAACGAAGTGCTGGAAGCTCTGCAAGAGTCCCTGGCAACTATCGTTCAGGCCGTGAAAAGTGCTCTTGAGCAATCGCCGCCGGAACTGGCTTCCGACATCGCCGAGCGTGGCCTGGTGCTGACCGGTGGTGGCGCGCTGCTGCGTGACCTCGACAAGCTGCTGGCTCAGGAAACCGGTCTGCCGGTGATCGTTGCCGAAGATCCGCTGACCTGCGTCGCTCGCGGCGGTGGCCGTGCATTGGAAATGATGGACAAGCACACCATGGACCTGCTCTCCAGCGAATAATCGCCGGGTGCAATACGTGGGTGAGCGCGCAGGCAGCACTTTGCAGTGCTGCCTGTTGGCGTTTATCTTCTGTCAGTCTTCATCCAGGCCGGTTTGATGCCGTATGAATAAACAGAACATTTGCCTGGGAGGAGCGGCTTATTAAACCGCTTTTCGCCAAGGGCCCCTCACTGGGCGTGCGCTTGTTGGTGCTGGCCGTGCTATCGGTCGCGCTGATGGTCGTTGACGCGCGTTTCAGCCTGCTTAAACCCGTACGCAGCCAGGCCTCGCTGGTGCTGATGGACGCCTACTGGATTACTGACCTGCCCGGACGGTTGTGGGAAGGTATCGCCAGCCAGTTTGGCAGTCGCACCGAGCTCGTCGCCGAAAACGAAAAACTCAAGTCGGAGAACCTGCTGTTGCAGGGGCGCATGCAGAAGCTTGCCGCCCTCACCGAGCAGAACGTCCGTCTGCGCGAGTTGCTCAATTCCTCCGCGCTGGTCAACGAGAAGGTCGAAGTGGCCGAGCTGATCGGCATGGACCCCAACCCTTTCACCCATCGCATCATCATCAATAAAGGTGAGCGTGATGGCGTGGTACTCGGTCAGCCGGTGCTCGATGCTCGCGGTCTGATGGGGCAGGTGGTCGAGCTGATGCCTTACACCTCCCGCGTATTGTTGCTGACCGACTCGACTCACAGCATTCCCGTGCAGGTGAACCGTAATGGTCTGCGGGCGATCGCCAGTGGGACGGGCAACCCGGAGCGCCTTGAGTTGCGCCATGTTGCCGATACTGCCGATATCAAGGAAGGGGATCTGTTGGTCAGCTCCGGCCTGGGTCAGCGTTTTCCGGCCGGTTATCCGGTGGCAACGGTCAAGGAAGTCATCCACGACTCCGGCCAGCCTTTCGCCATTGTTCGCGCTGTGCCGACCGCCGCACTGAACCGCAGCCGTTACCTGCTGCTGGTATTCAGTGACAACCGCACCGCCGAAGAACGTGCCAATGATGCCGCGCAGGCGCAGGAAAACCTTGATGCCTTCGGTGGCGGTCCGGTGATTCCAGCCACAGTGCCGAAAATCGTCACACCGCCTGCCGCAGCCGCAGCAGCAACCCCTGCCACGGCGACACCGGCTGCGCCTGCCGCCAGCACCACGCCGGTCAAACCCGCTGCAAGCAAACCGCCTGCAGCCACACCAGCGGCCAGCAAACCACCGGCAAATCAACCGGCGGCTCGACCAGCGGCCAAACCGCCAGTCACTGCGCCGGCTACCACCGGGAGGCAAGAATAATGGTCGGGGCTACCGCATCGCGGAACGGCTGGATTGTCTGGCTGACGTTTATTGTCGGCATACTGCTCAGTGTGTCGCCACTGCCCATTTTCATGGAAATCCTGCGCCCGCTGTGGCTGGCCTTGCTCCTGACTTTCTGGGCTTTGTATCTGCCGCACACCGTCGGCATGGTCACGGCTTTCTGCCTGGGACTGGCCGAGGACGTGCTGCAGGGCGACCTGCTCGGTCAGAATGCCTTGATCCTGACCCTGATCACATTCCTGGTGCTTTCATTGCAGCAACGTCTGCGAATGTTCCCGATGTGGCAGCAAAGCCTGGTGATTCTGGTGATCTTCGGCCTTGCCCAGCTGGTACAGCTTTGGCTCAGTGCCTTGACCGGCAACCGTCAGCCGACTCTCGCGCTGGTCCTGCCGGCACTGGTCAGTGCCTTGCTCTGGCCATGGGTCAGCTTCGCTCTGCGTGGATTGCGCCGTCGCTACAAAATCAACTGATCGCTCAGGCATTTGCCCGTACCAGTGCTTGCCTCGCAAATGAAGAGCTTTTTTGCGAGTGGCTGTTGTTGCCAGACAAGGCGCCGTGACGAGTCATAGCGTGCTATGGCGAGGAGCGGCAACGCAGTAGGCAACACCAGACGCCGACCAAAGGGAACAGCATTTGTGAGGCCGGGCACCAAACAGGGAGATGTCTTGATGAAGCCGCTTTACCTCGCCTCAGGATCGCCGCGTCGGCGTGAATTGCTCACGCAGATCGGCATCCCGTTTACCGCCATCAGCGCGGATATCGATGAAACCCCTCTAGCCCATGAATCCCCATCGGCCTACGTCGAGCGCCTGGCGCGCGGCAAGGCCGAAGCCGGGCGGCGCACGGTCGTTTCCGATGTGGCGTTTTGCGTACTGGGCGCCGACACCGCCGTGGTGCTGGACGGCAAAATTCTTGGCAAACCGGTGGACGAAGCCGATGCATGCGCCATGCTGATGATGCTGTCCGGAAAGGAGCACGAGGTGCTGACGGCGATTGCCGTGCTCGACGGCGAGCGCTGCGAGTCGCGTGTGGTGCGCAGTCTGGTGCGGTTCCGGTCGATCAGCCGCGAAGAAGCCGCCGCCTACTGGGCCAGCGGCGAGCCTCGGGACAAGGCGGGTGGCTACGGCATTCAGGGGCTCGGCGCGGTGTTCGTTGCCGGCCTCAATGGCAGTTACTCGGCGGTCGTCGGCTTGCCGGTGTGCGAAAGCGCAGAACTGCTCGGCCATTTCGGCATACCCTGTTGGCAAACCCTGAACGCGCAATGAGCGTCGAACGGAAAAGATGCGGCCATAATCGTGAACATGCCTGAACGAGACCCTGCCATGAGTGAAGAGATTCTGATCAACATCACGCCGATGGAATCGCGCGTGGCGGTGGTCGAAAACGGTGTGCTGCAAGAAGTGCACGTCGAGCGTACGCAAAAACGCGGGATCGTTGGCAACATCTATAAAGGCAAGGTGGTGCGCGTCCTGCCGGGCATGCAGGCGGCATTCGTCGACATCGGTCTGGATCGCGCAGCTTTCATTCACGCCTCGGAAATTTCCCTGCGCGAAGGCCCGGCGGTGGAAAGCATCAGCGCCCTTGTGCACGAAGGCCAGAGCCTGGTGGTTCAAGTCACCAAGGATCCGATCGGTTCCAAAGGCGCGCGGCTGACCACGCAACTGTCGATTCCGTCGCGCTATCTGGTGTACATGCCGCGCACCGCCCACGTCGGCATTTCCCTGAAAATTGAAGACGAAGCCGAGCGCGAACGTCTCAAACAGGTGGTCAGCGATTGCGTGGCCAAAGAAGGCATCAAGGAGGCCGGCGGCTTCATTCTGCGCACTGCCGCCGAAGGTGCCGGGGCCGATGAGATCCTGATGGACATCCGCTACCTGCGCCGCCTCTGGGATCAGATCAACGAACAGATCAAGACCATCGGCGCACCGAGCGTCATCTACGAAGACCTCGGCCTGGCGCTGCGCACCCTGCGCGATCTGGTCAGCCCGAAGATCGAGAAGATCCGCATCGACTCCCGGGAAACCTTCCAGAAGACCACGCAGTTCGTTGCCGAACTGATGCCGGAAATCGCCGATCGTCTGGAGCACTACCCGGGTGAACGGCCGATCTTCGATCTTTATGGCGTCGAGGATGAAATCCAGAAAGCCCTGGAACGCAAGGTGCCGCTGAAGTCCGGTGGCTATCTGGTGATCGACCCGGCGGAAGCCATGACCACCATCGATGTGAACACCGGGGCGTTTGTCGGTCATCGCAACCTCGAAGAGACCATCTTCAAGACCAACCTCGAAGCCGCGACCGCGATCGCCCGGCAGATGCGCCTGCGCAACCTGGGCGGGATCATCATCATCGACTTCATCGACATGGAAGATGAAGAGCATCAGCGTCAGGTGCTGCGTACTCTGGAGAAACAGCTGGAGCGCGATCACGCCAAGACCAACATCATCGGGATCACCGAGTTGGGTTTGGTGCAGATGACGCGCAAGCGCACCCGCGAAAGTCTCGAGCAAGTGCTGTGCGAACCGTGCAGCAGCTGTCAGGGCCGGGGCAAGCTGAAAACCCCGGAAACCATTTGCTACGAGATTTTCCGCGAGATCCTGCGTGAAGCCCGGGCCTATCAGGCCGAGGGTTATCGGGTGCTGGCGAACCAGAAAGTGGTGGATCGCCTGCTCGATGAAGAGTCCGGTAACGTGGCCGAGCTTGAAGGTTTCATCGGGCGCACCATACGCTTTCAGGTGGAAACCATGTATTCCCAGGAACAATATGACGTGGTGCTGCTCTGAATCCCTGCGTCACCCTTTTCCTGAAACGGCTGGCCTCAGCTTTTTGCAGTATTTTTGCCATGGGAGCCAACTGACATGGAACGTCTGACACGCATTTTGGCCGCACTGACCCGCTGGGGTCTGGGCCTGTGCGCGTTGGTTCTGGTATTGATGGCGTTGTACGTCAGTCTCGGCCGGGAACTCACGCCGCTGGTGGCCGAATACCGCGCGGATATCGAAGACAAGGCCAGTGCTGCCCTGGGCATGCCACTGCAGATCGGCGAGCTGGAAGGCAACTGGAGCGGATTTGCGCCGATCCTGCTGGCCCATGACGTGATGGTCGGCAGCGGCGCCAACGCCTTGCGCCTGGATCGGGTGCGTGCGGTGCCGGATCTGTGGGCCAGTCTGCTGGCTCGCGAAGTGCGAATCGCCCACCTTGAACTCAATGGCCTGAAGATCAGCCTCAAGGAAGGCGAAGACGGAAAGTGGGCGCTGGAAGGCCTGCCGGTGCAGCAGGATCAGCCCATGGATCCCGAGCAACTGTTCAACCGCATGCAAATGATTCAGCAACTGTCGGTGCTCGACAGCCAGGTGACCTTGCAGCCGCGGGAACAGGCACCGCTGACCTTCACGTATGTCGGCCTCAATCTAAAAACTGGCACTAGCCGCCAGCGCCTCGATGCGCGGTTGACCCTGCCGGACGGCCAGCCTGTGGCGCTGAGCCTGCGCACGCGGATTCGTGCGAACAACTGGCAGAACAGCGAAGTGGAAGGTTATGTCAGCCTGCCGCAGAGCGACTGGTCGAAATGGCTGCCCGAGCGCCTGACCCAACAATGGAATTTCTCCGAGATCAAGGCCGGCGGGGAGCTGTGGGTCAACTGGCGCGAAGGGGCGTTGCAGAGTGCTGCGATCCGTCTCAACGCGCCGCAACTGACCGGCGCCTATGCCCAACGCAAGCCGATCCAGATCAACAATCTGGCGCTCAACGGCTACTTCCAGCGCGGTCCGGAGGGAGCCACTGTCACGCTTGATTCGCTGGCGATGAATTTGGGCGAAACCCGTTGGGAATCGCATGTCCAGATCAAACAGACCGCTGCCACCGACAAGACTGAAGAACTCTGGCATTTGCAGGCCGACCGGCTCGACCTGACACCGATAACGCCCTTGCTCAATGCCCTCGGCCCGTTGCCCGAAGGCTTCGCCACCGTGGTCGAGCGCCTGAAAGTGACCGGCGGTCTGCGCAACGTGCTGCTGGATTTCCGGCCGAACGCCACCGACGACAGCAAATTCAGCTTCGCCGCTAACCTTGATCAGGTCGGTTTCGACGCCTATCACGGCGCCCCGGCGGCCCGGAACGTCAGCGGCAGTCTCAGCGGCAACCTCGGCGGCGGCGAGCTGCGCATGGACAGCAAGGATTTCGTCCTGCACCTCGATCCGATTTTTGCCAAGCCGTGGCAATACATTCAGGCCAACGCCCGATTGACCTGGAAGCTCGATAAAGAAGGTTTCACCCTGATCGCCCCCTACCTGAAGGTGCTCGGCGAGGAGGGCAAGATCGCTGGCGACTTCCTGATCCGCCTGCATTTCGATCACAGTCAGGAAGACTACATGGACCTGCGGGTCGGTCTGGTGGACGGCGACGGTCGTTATACCGCCAAGTACCTGCCGCAAGTCCTGAGCCCGGCACTCGACGAATGGCTGCGTACGGCGATTCTCAAGGGCGCAGTGGATCAAGGGTTCTTCCAGTATCAGGGCTCGCTGAACAAGAACGCCGGGGAAGCGGATCGCAGCATCAGCCTGTTCTTCAAGGTGCATGACGCCGAACTGGCGTTCCAGCCGGGCTGGCCGCATGTGAGCAAGGTCAACGGTGACGTGTTCATCGAAGACAGCGGCGTGCGTATTCTCGCCAGCAAGGGCCAGTTGCTCGACACTCAGGTCAGCGATGTCTTCGTCAATATTCCCCATGTGCCGAGCGGCGAGCACAGCCATATGTTCCTCGACGGCACCTTTGCCGGCGGGCTGGGCGATGGCTTGAAAATTCTTCAGGAAGCGCCGATCGGCACCGCCGACACCTTCGCCGGCTGGGAAGGCGAGGGCGATCTGCAAGGTACGCTCAAGCTCGATGTGCCGTTGGCCAAGGGCGATCAGCCGAAAATCCTCGTCGATTTCAAAACTGCCAATGCGCAATTGAAACTGGCGGAGCCGAAGCTCGAACTGAGCCAGCTCAAGGGTGATTTCCGCTTCGACAGCGCCAAGGGCCTGAGCGGGCAGAACATCAGTGCCCGGGCCTTCGACAAACCGGTCACCGCGCAAATTTTCGCCGACGGCGGCCCCGGCAAACTCAAGACCCGGGTGGCAGCGTCAGGGCAGGTCGAGGTCAAGAAACTCACCGACTGGCTGGGCGTGACTCAGCCGTTGCCGGTGTCCGGGACCCTTCCATATCAGCTGCAGGTGAATCTGGATGGTGCCGACAGCCAATTGATGGTCAGTTCCAGCATGAAGGGTGTGGCGGTGGATTTGCCGGCACCGTTCGGCATGGCCGCCGATGTCGGGCGTGACACGGTGTTCCGCATGACGTTGCAGGGACAGGAGCGGCGTTACTGGGTCAATTACGATCAACTGGCCAACTTCACCTTCGCTGCGCCACCGGACAATTTTGCCGATGGCCGTGGCGAATTGTTCCTCGGCGCCGGCGAAGCGGTGTTGCCGGGTAACAAAGGTTTGCGGATACGCGGCGTGTTGTCCGAGCTGGACGTCAAACCCTGGCAGGATCTGCTGGACAAGTACGCTGGTCAGGATCCAGGCGGCAATGCCAAGCAGTTGCTCAGCAGCGCGGACTTCAAGATCGGCAAACTCACGGCCTTCGGCACCACGCTGGATCAGGCGGCAGTGCAAGTGAATCGCAAGCCTGGCGCCTGGGCTCTGGCCCTCGACAGTCAACAGGCCAAAGGCACGGCCGGCATTCCCGACGCCAAGGGCGCGCCGATTGCGGTGAACCTGCAATACGTGCGGTTGCCGGCGCCGGACCCGACGGTGCAGGCCGACGAAAACGCGCCCGATCCACTGGCTTCGGTCGATCCGAGCAAGATTCCGGCGCTGGATATCACCATCAATCAATTGTTCCTGGGCCAGGACCTGGTCGGTGGCTGGTCGCTCAAGGTTCGGCCGACCGCCAAGGGCATCGCCCTGAACAACCTTGATCTGGGTCTCAAGGGCATTCTCTTGCAGGGCAGCGGTGGCTGGGAAGGTGCGCCCGGTGCCACGACCAGTTGGTACAAGGGGCGGATCGGCGGCAAGAACCTCGCCGATGTGCTCAAGGGCTGGGGTTTTGCGCCGAGCGTGACCAGCGAAGAATTCCACATGGATGTCGATGGCCGATGGCCGGGCTCGCCGGCGTGGCTGGCGACCAAACGTTTCTCCGGCACCCTCGATGCGTCGTTGAACAAAGGTCAGTTTGTCGAAGTGGAGGGCGGCGCTCAGGCATTGCGCGTATTCGGTCTGCTCAACTTCAACTCCATTGGCCGGCGTTTGCGTCTCGACTTCTCCGATCTGTTCGGCAAAGGCTTGAGCTATGACCGGGTGAAGGGATTGTTGGAGGCGACCAACGGGGTCTATGTCACGAAAGAGCCGATCAAGTTGACCGGCCCTTCGAGCAACCTGGAACTGGATGGCACGCTGGATCTGGTGGGCGACAAGGTGGATGCCAAATTGCTGGTGACGTTGCCGGTGACCAACAACCTGCCGATTGCCGCGCTGATTGTCGGCGCGCCGGCAGTCGGCGGTGCCTTGTTCCTGATCGACAAGCTGATCGGCGATCGCGTGGCGCGCTTCGCCAGCGTCAAATACACCGTCAAAGGGCCTTGGAAAGAGCCGAAAATCACCTTCGACAAGCCTTTTTGAACAGCCACCCTCTGAACCGATGGAGTAGCATGGCCGCATATCTCTTGCGGAGTGCGCCATGTCTTTAGCGGTGATTCAAATGGTCAGCCAAAGCGATGTGCTGGCCAATCTGCGCGATGCCCGACGTTTGCTCGAACAAGCAGCCAGTGCCGGCGCGAAGCTGGCCGTGCTGCCGGAAAATTTCGCGGCCATGGGGCGTCGCGACATCGCCGATATCGGCCGGGCCGAAGCGCTTGGCGATGGCCCGATCCTGCCGTGGTTGAAACAGACCGCCCGCGACCTCAGGTTATGGATTGTGGCCGGCACCTTGCCGTTGCCGCCAATGGGGCAGCCTGAGGCCAAGTCCCATGCCTGCTCGTTGCTGGTGAACGATCAGGGTGAAATCGTTGCCCGCTATGACAAGTTGCATCTGTTCGATGTTGACGTAGCGGACAATCGCGGCCGTTACCGCGAATCCGATGACTATGCTTATGGCAGTGGCGTGGTGGTCGCGGATACGCCGGTCGGGCGATTGGGGCTGACGGTGTGTTACGACCTGCGCTTCCCGGAGCTGTACAGCGAATTGCGCGCTGCCGGGGCTGAACTGATTACCGCACCGTCGGCTTTCACCGCTGTGACGGGGGCGGCGCACTGGGATGTGCTGATCCGCGCGCGGGCCATTGAAACCCAGTGCTATGTGCTGGCGGCCGCTCAGGGCGGAACGCATCCGGGGCCGCGTGAAACCTTTGGCCACGGGGCGATTGTCGATCCGTGGGGGCGCGTGCTGGCGCAACAGGAACGAGGCGAAGCCGTGCTGTTGGCCGAGCGCGACAGCAGTGAACAAGCGTCCATCCGGGCGCGAATGCCGGTGACGGGTCATCGGCGGTTTTTTTCGCAGGGCGCACAGCGACCTGCTTCAGAACACGAATTTAAGGCGTAAAACCTATGAGCGAGTTGTTGTCCTCAGTCAGTGATCACCTGTTGGCGCCCGGCGGCGTGACGATCGAGAGTCTGCAAGGCGTACTCGGTGATCTGGCGGGCCCAGGCATCGATGCGGCCGACCTGTATTTCCAGGGGCAGATTTCCGAGTCCTGGTCGCTGGAAGACGGCATCGTCAAGGAAGGCAGTTTCAACCTCGACCAGGGTGTCGGCGTGCGTGCGCAGTCCGGTGAGAAAACCGGTTTCGCCTACAGTAACGCGATCACCCTCGAAGCCCTCGGCGCAGCGGCCCGTGCGGCCCGTTCGATTTCCCGCGCCGGGCAGAACGGCACGGTGCAGGCGTTCAGCGCCCAGGACGTCGCCCAGTTGTATGCGCCGGACAATCCGCTGGAGGTTCTCAGCCGCGCTGAAAAAGTTGAATTGCTCAAGCGCATCGACGTTGCGACCCGCGCCCTCGACCCGCGTATCCAGCAGGTGAGCGTAAGCATGGCCGGGGTCTGGGAACGTATTCTGGTGGCTTCGACCGACGGTGGCCTGGCTGCCGATGTGCGTCCGCTGGTGCGTTTCAACGTCAGCGTGATCGTCGAGCAGAACGGTCGTCGCGAGCGTGGCGGCCACGGCGGCGGTGGGCGTACCGACTACCGTTATTTCCTCGCCGAAGACCGCGCCATGGGCTATGCCCGTGAAGCGTTGCGTCAGGCGCTGGTGAATCTGGAAGCGATTCCGGCACCCGCCGGCACATTGCCGGTTGTTCTGGGCTCGGGCTGGTCCGGCGTGCTGCTGCACGAAGCGGTGGGTCACGGTCTGGAAGGCGACTTCAACCGCAAGGGCAGTTCGGCCTACAGCGGTCGCATGGGTGAAATGGTTGCCTCGAAACTTTGCACCATCGTCGATGACGGCACGTTGGCCGGTCGTCGCGGTTCCCTGAGCGTCGACGACGAAGGCACCCCGACCGAGTGCACCACGCTGATCGAAAACGGCGTACTCAAGGGCTACATGCAGGACAAGCTCAATGCGCGGCTGATGGGCGTGGCCCGCACCGGTAACGGTCGCCGTGAATCCTACGCGCACCTGCCGATGCCGCGGATGACCAACACATACATGCTCGGCGGCCAGAGCGATCCAGCGGAAATCATCGCCTCGGTGAAGAAGGGGATCTACTGCGCCAACCTCGGCGGCGGTCAGGTCGACATCACCAGCGGCAAGTTCGTGTTCTCCACCAGCGAGGCTTACCTGATCGAGGATGGCAAGATCACCGCACCGGTCAAAGGCGCAACGTTGATCGGCAACGGTCCGGAAGCGATGAGCCGGGTGTCGATGGTCGGTAACGATCTGGCGCTGGACAGCGGTGTGGGGACTTGCGGCAAGGACGGCCAGTCGGTGCCGGTAGGTGTCGGTCAGCCGACGCTGAAGATCGATGCGATCACCGTGGGTGGCACGGGCGCATAAGAAGGATGGAGCTTCGGGTGGCGCGCGGTGCGGCCACCCGGTGGCGAATATCAGCGCAGACCGCGTTGAGTCTCGTCCAGCTCACGGATGTACTTGAAGATTTTACGGCTCGAGGCAGGAGGCTTGTTATGCGCTACCTCGTGCTGGGCCTGACGGATCAGGGAGCGCAGTTGCTGGCGGTCGGCGTCCGGGTACTCGACGACGAATTTCTCCAGCACGGCATCGTCACCGGCGATCAGGCGGTCACGCCAGCGTTCGAGGTTGTGGAACCGCTCGTTGTACTGACGGGTAGAGGCATCGAGTTGATCGAGCAGCTCAAGGATCGCGGTGGTGTCCTGATCGCGCATGAGTTTGCCGATGAACTGCAAATGCCGTTTACGTGCAATGTGCGCAACGTGTTTGGGCGCATCGGCCAGAGCCCGGCGCAGGGCGTCGGTCAGTGGCAGTTTGGCCAGCCGGTCCGGCTTGAGTGTCGTAAGGCGCTCGCCAAGGTCAACCAGAGCATGCAGCTCGCGTTTGACCTGGGATTTGCTTTTTTCTCCCGTATCGAGGGAGTCGTCGTAAGAATCAACCATGGTGGCAGTCCGCAAAGAAACGCCGCCATGATAACCAGTCGGGGGCCGCTTGTCCGGCCCGGTCGCTCGAAGGCCCCAGCCGAAAGCAGAATTTGAGTGGAGATGAGCATGAGTGCAGTTGAAAGCGTCGGCCCACAGGCATTGCCGGCACTGCAGGAACAGGTCGAGCAGATCATCGCCGAAGCCAATCGTCAGGGTGCGAGTGCCTGCGAAGTAGCGGTGTCGCTGGAGCAGGGACTGTCCACGTCGGTGCGTCAACGTGAAGTCGAGACGGTCGAGTTCAACCGCGATCAGGGCTTTGGCATCACCTTGTACGTCGGTCAGCGCAAAGGCTCGGCCAGCACCTCCGCCACCGGGCCGGATGCGATTCGCGAGACCGTCGCTGCGGCGCTGGCGATTGCCAAGCACACCTCCGAAGACGAAGCCTCCGGGCTGGCCGATGCCGCGCTGATGGCCAGGGATATTCAGGATTTCGATCTGTTCCACGAATGGGACATCACCCCGGAGCAGGCCATCGAGAAAGCGCTGCTCTGCGAAGCTGCCGCGTTCGATGCCGATGCCCGCATCAAGAATGCCGATGGCACCACGTTGAGCACTCATCAGGGCTGCCGCGTGTACGGCAACAGCCATGGTTTCATCGGTGGTTATGCCTCGACCCGACACAGCCTGAGCTGTGTGATGATCGCCGAGGCCGATGGCCAGATGCAGCGCGATTACTGGTATGACGTGAACCGTCAGGGCAGTTTGCTGGCGGATCCGGTGAGCATTGGCCAGCGTGCGGCACAACGGGCGGCGAGCCGTCTGGGCGCGCGTCCGGTACCGACCTGCGAAGTGCCGGTTTTGTTTTCAGCGGAACTGGCAGGTGGATTGTTCGGCAGCTTCCTGTCGGCGATTTCCGGCGGCAGTCTGTACCGCAAATCGTCATTCCTTGAAGGCACCCTGGGGCAGAAGCTGTTCCCGGAATGGTTGACCATCGACGAGCGCCCGCACCTGATGCGTGCCATGGGCAGTGCGTCGTACGACGGTGACGGTCTGGCGACCTATGCCAAGCCGTTCGTCGAAAAGGGTGAGTTGGTCTCGTACATCCTCGGCACCTATTCGGGTCGCAAACTCGGCATGCCGAGTACCGCCAACGCCGGCGGCGTGCATAACCTGTTCGTCACTCATGGCGATGAAGACCAGGCGGCCTTGCTGCGGCGTATGGGGCGCGGGTTGCTGGTCACCGAGTTGATGGGCCATGGTCTGAACATGGTGACCGGTGATTACTCGCGCGGTGCGGCGGGTTTCTGGGTCGAGAACGGTGAAATCCAGTTCGCGGTGCAGGAAGTGACCATCGCCGGCAACATGCGCGACATGTTCAAGCAGATCGTCGCAGTTGGTAACGATCTGGAACTGCGCAGCAATATTCGCACCGGCTCGGTGTTGATCGAGAAGATGACTGTGGCGGGTAGCTAAACCCCAGACAGGTACACAAAAGGCGCGCCACCCGACCGGGCGGCGCGCCTTTTTTGTGTCCGCAAGTTTTTCCGGGCTCATGAGGGGAACAAAAAAGCTGTCCTTGTTTTGGTTCTTATTATCATCTAATAATAAATCTCATTATCGGATGAGCCCCGGATCATGAGTTCTGCCTTGCACGAGCAGCCGTACCTTGAAAGCTGGCGCTGGATGAGTCGCCAGATCCGTTGCGCGATGGATCCCGATGAACCTCGTCTGATCGAACACTACCTGGCCGAAGGCCGATATCTGGCCTGCTGCACAGCGACCTCACCCTGGATGGTCGCTGAAACCTCTTTCCGTCTGCTGCTCGACACGGCCACCGACATCGCGCTGCCGTGGCATTGGCGCAGCTTCTGTCTCGATCAAGCCTGGCGCCCGCTGCGTGAAATGGAACGCCTCTCAATGTGCAAATGCCGGCTCAAACGCTGGCAAAGCTACACCTGGCAGCTCGCCACCTGCGAGTTGCAACCCTCGATTCCTCTCATTGAATTAGTCCAAGGATTTAGCGATGACCAAGACACGTATTGAGCGCGACAGCATGGGCGAACTACAGGTGCCGGTGGACGCTCTCTACGGCGCGCAGACCCAGCGTGCAGTGGATAACTTCCCGATCAGCGGCAAGCCGATGCCGACCCAGTTCATCCGTTCCCTTATTCTGGCGAAAGCGGCCGCCGCCCGCGCCAACGTCGAACTCAACCAGATCAGCGCCGCGCAAGGCAAAGCCATCAGCGATGCCGCTCAAGCACTGCTGGAAGGCGACTTCATGCAGCATTTTCCGGTGGATATCTTCCAGACCGGCTCCGGCACCAGCTCCAACATGAACGCCAACGAAGTGATCGCCACCCTGGCCAGCCGCCTGCTCGAAGAACCGGTGAACCCCAACGATCACGTCAACTGCGGGCAGAGCAGCAACGACATCATCCCGACCACCATCCACGTCAGCGCCGCGTTGGCCCTGCACGAACAATTGCTGCCGGCGCTGCTTCATCTGGTGCAAGTGATCGAGCGCAAGTCCGGGCAAGTCCATCATCACGTCAAGACTGGCCGCACCCACTTGATGGACGCGATGCCGGTGCGCATGAGTCAGGTACTCAACGGTTGGGCACAGCAGCTCAAGGCCAATATCGGTCATCTGCAGGATTTGCTGCCAAGCCTGCAATCTCTGGCCCAGGGCGGCACGGCGGTCGGCACCGGGATCAATGCGCATCCGGAGTTCGCAGCGCGTTTCAGCCGCCAATTGAGCCAGTTGACCAATGTCCAGTTCACGCCGGGCAAGGATCTGTTCGCCCTGATCGGCTCGCAGGACACCGCCGTAGCGGTGTCGGGTCAGCTCAAGGCTACTGCCGTGTCGCTGATGAAAATCGCCAACGACCTGCGCTGGATGAATTCCGGCCCGCTCGCCGGCCTCGGTGAAATCGAGCTGGAGGGTTTGCAACCGGGGTCGTCGATCATGCCGGGCAAGGTCAATCCAGTAATTCCTGAAGCTACCGCCATGGTCGCCGCGCAAGTGATCGGCAACGATTCGGTGATCACCATCGCCGGTCAGTCGGGCAATTTCGAATTGAACGTGATGCTGCCGATCATCGCCCAGAACCTGTTGAGCAGCATCGGGTTGCTGGCCAACTCCAGCCGTCTGCTGGCCGACAAGGCCATCGCCAGCTTCAAGGTCAACGAGTCGCGGCTCAAGGAAGCGCTGTCGCGCAACCCGATTCTGGTGACCGCGCTCAACCCGATCATCGGTTACCAGAAAGCCGCCGAAATCGCCAAGCAGGCCTACAAGCAAGGCCGTCCGGTGATCGACGTCGCGCTGGAACACACCGACCTGTCGCGCAGCCAGCTGGAAGAGTTGCTCAATCCCGAGAAACTCACCGCCGGCGGCGTGTAAGCACCGCAACCGCTTTGGAGGTTCACCATGGAGCACTGGAAACGCACGATCGAACGGGCCAATCGCTGTTTCATGCTGGGCGATCTGATCGATGCCCGCGAGGCTTATCTGCAAGCCTTGGCCCTGGCTCAAGTATTGTTCGAGCGCTGGGCCGATGCCGACGAAGCAGTGGCGGCCTGCGTCATTTCCCATCACAACCTGGCGGATCTGCATCTGCGCCTGAATCAGCCGGAGGAGAGCGCCGAGTACCTCTGCGCTATCCACCAGCGCCTGTTGCAGACCATGCAGGACGAGCGACTGCGCCCGGCGCTGCGTGAAGCGGCATTGCGCCAGAGCAGCAAGACCTACGTCGAGCTGCTCAATTTCATCAGCGAACACGGCGAATACCCGCGCACTCAGCGTTTGCTGCACCCGGATACAGGCAATGCGCGCCGCGCGCCTGCCCCACATCACCATGGAGTCCATTGAAATGGCTTTTACCCTGCCAGCCTTGCCTTACGCCTACGACGCTCTGGAACCGCACATCGATGCGCAAACCATGGAGATCCACTACACCAGACATCACCAGACCTATATCAACAATCTGAACGCTGCAGTCGAGGGCACCGAATTCGCGGAATGGCCGGTGGAAAAATTGGTCGCCAGCGTCCAGCAACTACCGGAAAAACTTCGTGCGGCGGTGATCAACCAGGGGGGCGGTCACGCCAACCACTCGCTGTTCTGGGAAGTAATGGTGCCCAACGGTGGTGGTAAACCGGATGGTGCGCTGGCCAGGGCGATCGATGAACAATTGGGCGGCCTCGACAGCTTCAAGGACGCTTTCACCAAAGCCGCGCTGACCCGTTTCGGCAGTGGCTGGGCCTGGCTCAGTGTGACGCCGGACAAGAAACTGGTGGTGGAAAGCAGCGGTAACCAGGACAGCCCGCTGATGAGCGGCAATACGCCGATTCTCGGGCTCGATGTGTGGGAGCACGCGTACTACCTGCGTTATCAAAACCGTCGGCCGGAATACATCAGCGCGTTCTACAACGTCATCAATTGGCCGGAAGTCGCTGCGCGCTATCAGGCCGCGCTGGTTTAAGTCTTCTATAAAAACAATCCAAGGCTGACTATGGGCACTGAAACACTGGCGATCGGAAGTGGGCGTATGTTTCGTTACGCAATTGGATCGCTGTTGCTGTTGGCGGGTATGACCTTGCTGGTCGCCCACGGACTGGAATGGCTGAATCTGGAGCCCAGGCTATCGCGTGCATTGCAGGGCGGTGCGATTTGCGCCCTCGGCACCGCACTTGGAGCCGTTCCAGTGTTGGTGATCCGCAACATGCCCCAGGCACTGGGCGATACGCTGCTGGGTTTTGGCGCCGGTGTGATGCTGGCGGCGACCGCGTTTTCGCTGATCGTGCCGGGAATCGCCGCCGCCGAAAGTCTGGGACTGAGTTCGTGGGGCGCCAGCGGCCTGATCTGCTTCGGCATCATGCTCGGAGCGTTCGGTCTGTATCTGGTTGATCGCCGGGTGTCGGGCGCTTCGCCGGAAATGCTTATCGGCACTGTCGAGCATCCGGTGATTCCGCCGCGGATCTGGTTGTTTGTGTTCGCCATCATCGCCCACAACATCCCGGAAGGGATGGCCGTCGGCGTCTCGGCTGGCGGTGGAATGCCGGACGCAGACAGTCTGGCGATGGGCATTGCCTTGCAGGATGTGCCGGAAGGGCTGGTGATTGCACTGGTGTTGGCTGGCGCCGGGATGTCGCGGGTGAAGGCGTTTCTGATTGGCGCAGCGTCAGGACTGGTCGAGCCGGTGTTCGCGCTTCTGTGTGCGTGGCTGGTCAGTCTGGCCGAGTTGTTGCTGCCCTTGGGGTTGGCGTTGGCGGCGGGAGCCATGCTGCTGGTGGTGACCCACGAGGTTATCCCGGAGTCGCGACGCAATGGCCATGAGAAGCTGGCAAGTCTGGGATTGCTGATCGGCTTCTGTCTGATGATGGTGATGGACACGGCGTTGGGATGAGTCGGGAGGAGGGAGCGAACTCCCTCGCCTCAAGCGTTCTCAACCACCTTCGTCGAAGTAGTTGTTAATCAGCGTTACCAACTCGTCCATGGCTTCCTGTTCCTGATGACCTTCGGTGCTCAGGTAGATTTTGGTGCCCTTGCCTGCAGCGAGCATCATCATCGCCATGATGCTTTTGCCGTCAACCGTGGTTTCCGGGGTGCGGCCCACTCTGATCGTGCAATCGGGAAACTTACCCGCCACCCCGACGAATTTTGCCGATGCGCGGGCATGCAGGCCCAGCTTGTTGATGATTTCTATTTCCCGAGCAGGCATCGCGGTGTGAATCCTTTAGCTGAGGTCGCGGTGGCGAACCTGGACGTTCTTCAGGGTCTTCTGCAGCGCCTGGCCAAGACGTTCGGTCAGGTAAACGGAGCGGTGATGCCCGCCGGTGCAGCCGATGGCAATGGTGACATAAGCGCGGTTGCTCGCCGCAAAGCGCGGCAACCATTTGTACAGATACGAGTAAATGTCCTGGTACATCTCCTCGACCTCCGGCTGCGCCGCCAGATACTCGGCGACCGGCTGATCGAGACCGGATTGCGCGCGCAGCTCCGGTTTCCAGTACGGATTCGGCAGGCAGCGTACATCGAACACCAGATCCGCATCCACCGGCATGCCGCGTTTGAAACCGAACGACTCCACCAGAAACGCAGTGCCCGGCTCAGGCTGGTTCAGCAGGCGCAGCTTGATGGTGTCGCGCAGTTGATAGAGATTGAGGTTAGTGGTGTTGACCTTTAGATCGGCCAGATCGGCGATCGGGCCCAGCAGGGCGGTTTCGTCGTTGATGGCTTCGGCCAGCGAGCGGTTGGCATTGCTGAGCGGGTGACGACGACGGGTCTCCGAAAAACGTTTGAGCAATGTTTCGTCATCGGCATCCAGGTACAGGACATCGCACTGGATGTGCCGGCTGCGAACTTCCTCGAGCAGCTCTGGAAAACGTGACAGATGGCTCGGCAGGTTGCGGGCGTCGATCGAGACAGCCACCAGCGGCTGGAGCATTTCGGTATGCACCAGCGCGCGCTCGGCGAGATCCGGAAGCAAGCCGGCAGGCAGGTTGTCAATGCAGTAGTAGCCATTGTCCTCAAGGACATCCAGGGCAGTACTCTTACCCGAGCCGGAACGGCCACTGACAATGATCAAGCGCATGATTACGGCCTGTTCTGTTCTTCCAGTACAACCTGGTACAAGGCTTCGTTGCTTGGTGCGCTACGCAGTCTGTCGCGTACATCCTTGCGGTCGAGCATGCTGGCGATCTGGCGTAAAAGCTCCAGGTGAGCATCGGTGGCGGCTTCCGGCACCAGCAGGACGAACAGAAGGTCCACAGGCGCGCCGTCGATAGCGTCAAAATCGATAGGGGCGTCAAGGTGCATCAGCGCACTGATCGGCGCTTCGCAGCCCTTGAGGCGGCAGTGGGGAATGGCGATGCCGTTGCCAAAACCGGTGGAACCCAGTTTTTCACGGGCAATCAATGCCTCGAAGACATCTTGCATCTCCAGATCCGGGACTTCCCGGGCGATCAGGTTGGCAATTTGTTCGAGGGCTTTCTTTTTACTGCCGCCCGGCACGTTCACCAGGGAACGGCCGGGGGTCAGGATACTTTCAAGTCGGATCATGGGGGTGGGGGTTATCGACCGGTAGCGCCCTGAAGCAGGCTCTGGGTCTTTTCCTTATGCTTTTTGAGTTGTTTATCAAGCTTGTCGGTCAGCGCGTCGATCGCAGCGTACATGTCAGTATGTTCCGCGTTAGCGACGACTTCATTGCCGGGAATATGCATCGTGGCTTCGATTTTCTGCTTCAGCTTTTCGACGCACATCGTGACTTGCACGTTGGTGATCTTGTCGAAATGTCCCTCAAGCCTCTTGAGCTTTTGCTCAACGTACTCACGGAGAGGTTGGGTAACTTCCAGTTGGTGTCCACTGATGTTGACTTGCATACAGCTTCTCCTTCGTTGCCAGTGCATAAAGCGGCAGGCCGAAGAGCCTGCCACTGGAACGCTGTAACGTGGCTTACATCAACCGCTTGCGTTCGCTCGAAGGCGCGATCCCGAGGGATTCGCGGTACTTGGCGACGGTGCGGCGAGCCACCTGAATGCCTTGTGCCTCCAGTAAACCAGCGATCTTGCTGTCACTCAACGGCTTTTTCTGATTTTCCGCGGCAACCAGTTTCTTGATGATCGCGCGGATCGCCGTGGACGAGCATTCACCGCCTTCGGAGGTGCTTACATGGCTGGAGAAAAAGTATTTCAGCTCATATATGCCCCGCGGGGTATGCATGAATTTTTGCGTGGTCACTCGGGAAATTGTCGACTCGTGCATGCCCACTGCTTCAGCGATGTCATGCAGGACCAGCGGCTTCATGGCTTCGTCGCCGTACTCCAGGAAGCCGCGCTGATGCTCGACGATCTGGGTGGCAACTTTCATCAGGGTTTCGTTGCGGCTCTGCAGGCTCTTGATGAACCAGCGGGCTTCCTGCAACTGATTGCGCATGAAGGTGTTGTCGGCACTGGTGTCGGCACGACGTACGAAACCGGCGTACTGGGCGTTGACCCGCAGACGCGGCACTGATTCCTGGTTCAGCTCCACCAGCCAGCGTTCGTTGTCCTTGCGTACGATGACGTCAGGCACCACGTATTCGGCTTCGGTCGACTCGATCTGCGAGCCGGGGCGCGGGTTGAGGCTCTGCACCAGTTCGATGACCTGGCGCAGTTCGTCTTCCTTGAGCTTCATGCGGCGCATCAGTTGGCTGTAGTCGCGGCTGCCGAGCAGGTCGATGTAATCGGTAACCAGGCGCTTGGCTTCGGCCAGCCAAGGGGTCTTGGCCGACAGCTGGCGCAATTGCAATAGCAGGCATTCGCCCAGGTTGCGCGCGCCGATGCCGGCCGGTTCGAACTGCTGGATGCGGTGCAGGACGGCTTCGATCTCGTCCAGCTCGATATCGAGTTCCGGATCAAAGGCGTCGAGGATTTCTTCGAGGGTTTCGTCGAGGTAGCCCTGATTGTTGATGCAATCGATCAGGGTGACCGCGATCAGGCGATCGGTGTCGGACATCGGTGCCAGATTCAATTGCCACAGCAGGTGGCTTTGCAGGCTCTCGCCGGCGGAAGTGCGGGTGGTGAAGTCCCACTCGTCATCATCGCTGCTCGGCAGGCTGCTGGCACTGGTCTGATAGACGTCTTCCCAGGCGGTGTCGACGGGTAGATCGTTGGGGATTCGCTCGTTCCATTCGCCGTCTTCGAGGTTATCGACTGTCGGCGCGGTCTCCTGATAGGAGGGTTCCTGGATCTCGGTGTTGGGCTTCTGCTCGGCGTTGTCGGCCATGGGATCGGAGTTGTCGAAGTCGTCGCCGTCTTCCTGGCGTTCGAGCATCGGATTGGATTCCAGAGCCTCCTGGATTTCCTGCTGCAGATCCAGGGTCGACAATTGGAGCAGGCGGATGGCCTGTTGCAGCTGCGGTGTCATCGTCAGCTGCTGGCCCATTCTCAAGACTAGCGATGGTTTCATGGCAGGGGCTTAACACCTTTTTCGCCGGCGCTATGCGCCATCCACTACAGGGCGCCGGGGCGCCAAACTTAAGCAAATTATATGCCTGAAACTGTCGTGTTTGCCTAGAGCGCTGTAACAATAAAAGCGTATAAAAAAGCGCTTCAACGTTACAGCACCCGAACGGCTGATCGAATGCCGTCTTGCTTACAGGCGGAACTCGTGACCCAGGTAGACTTCCTTCACCAGATCGTTGGCGAGGATGGTCGCGGAGTCGCCTTCAGCGATCAACTGGCCGTCGTTGACGATGTAGGCGGTTTCGCAGATATCCAGCGTCTCGCGGACGTTGTGGTCGGTGATCAGTACACCGATGCCCTTGGCCTTGAGGTGGTGGATGATCTGCTTGATGTCGCCGACCGAGATAGGGTCGACACCCGCGAACGGTTCGTCGAGCAGGATGAACTTCGGTGCCGTGGCCAGTGCGCGGGCGATTTCCACCCGGCGGCGCTCACCACCGGACAGGCTCATGCCAAGGTTGTCGCGGATGTGGCTGATGTGGAATTCCTGCAGCAGGCTTTCCAGCTCCTTGCGACGACCGGCCTTGTCGAGTTCCTGGCGGGTCTCGAGGATGGCCATGATGTTGTCGGCGACCGACAGTTTGCGGAAGATCGACGCTTCCTGCGGCAGATAGCCGATACCAGCCTTGGCGCGACCGTGCATCGGCTGGTGGCTGACGTCCAGATCGTCGATCAGTACGCGACCCTGATCGGCCTGGACCAGGCCGACGATCATGTAGAAACAGGTGGTCTTGCCGGCGCCGTTCGGGCCGAGCAGGCCGACGATCTGACCGCTGTCGATCGACAGGCTGACGTCGCGCACGACCTGGCGGCTTTTATAGGCCTTGGCCAGGTGCTGAGCTTTCAGAGTTGCCATTACTGGGTTTTCTCGTCGGTTTTCTTCTTCGGCTGGATCACCATGTCGATGCGCGGACGCGCTTCGGTGACCTTGCTGCCAGTGGCTCGACCGGCGCTGGCCAGTTTTTTCACCGTGTCATAGACGATTTTCTCGCCTTGAGTGGTGTTGTTGTCCTTGTCGACGACTTTGGCCTTGTCGATCAGTACAACGCGGTTCTGCTGTGCGTGGTACTGAATGGTCACGCCCCAGCCCTGAACGGGTTTGGTGTCACCGGCAGTCTGCAACTGTTCGAAGTAGGCGAGGTTGCCCACCGAAGTCACGACGTCGATGTCGCCGTTGGGCGCACGGGTCATGGTCACGGTGTTGCCTTTGACGACCATCGAACCCTGGGTGATGATCACGTCGCCTTTATAGGTGGCAACGCCGTTCTTGTCGTCCAGCTGGGCATCGTCGGCCTGAATGCGGATTGGCTGCTCTTGATCGTTCGGCAGAGCCCAGGCGCTCACGCTTCCCAGTGCTGCGCCCAGACTGAGCAAAATAGGGAGGGTTTTAACGAGCCTCATACTGTCCTCTTACGTTCGATAGCAGGTGTATCCTGCTTTCCTTCAAATACGCTTTCATTCCTACGCCAGTCGATACACCGCCAGCGCCGTCGATTCTAACGGGTTGCTGGGTCTGCGCATATTGCTGCTGCGGGAACACCGTCATGCGAGTGGAGGTGATCAGGGTATCGCGGTTCTTTTCGTCGGTGCGCTTGACACGTACCGAGTCGATCAGTTCGACCTCGGTGCCACCGGAGTTCACTTCGCCGCGTTCACTGGTCACGTGCCATGGAAAATCGGTGCCACGGAACATGTTCAGATCGGGCTTGGTGACCAGTGTAATGTCGGTCGCCTTGACGTGCTCAGCCTTGTCGGACGTCATTTCGTACTGCACTTTGCCGTCTTCGAGGTACTGGATCGTGTGTGTATTGGTCGCATACCAGTCGATCGGGCTTTCCTCTGCCGAAACCGGCGGTTTGTCGAGGAAGCGCTCCGGGCTGATGTTCCAGTAGCCGACCGCACCGAAAATCGCTGCGATGCAACCGAACAGCAGGATGTTGCGAAACTTTTTGCTAAACATGGTTGGACTCACAGGTACGCGTTGTTGGCGGCGTCGAGGCTGCCTTGGGCGCGCAGGATCAGTTCGCAGAATTCGCGGGCGGCACCTTCGCCGCCCCGGGCCTGGGTCACGCCATGGGCGTGCTCGCGCACGAATGCAGCGGCGTTGGCTACGGCCATGCCCAGCCCCACGCGGCGGATCACCGGCAGATCCGGCAGGTCGTCACCGAGATAGGCCACTTGTTCATAGCTTAGGCCCAGTTGCTCCAGAAGACCGTCGAGAACGACCAGTTTGTCTTCGCGGCCCTGAAACAGGTGCGCAATGCCGAGGTTTTTTGCCCGGCGCTCGACCACCGGAGTCTTGCGACCGCTGATGATGGCGGTCTGGACGCCGGCGTTCATCAGCATCTTGATGCCCTGGCCATCGAGCGTATTGAAAGTCTTGAACTCGCTGCCGTCTTCAAGGAAGTACAGGCGACCGTCGGTGAGGACGCCGTCGACGTCGAAAACCGCCAGTTTGATGGCTTTGCCGCGTTGCAGCAGATCGTTGCTCATTTACATCACTCCTGCGCGCAGCAGATCGGAGAGGTTGAAGGCGCCGACCGGGCGATCCTCTTCATCCACGACAACCAGTGCGTTGATTCGGTGGTCTTCCATGATTTTCAGGGCCTCGGCGGCGAGCATCTCGGCGCGGGCGGTCTTGCCGTGCACGGTCATCACCTGGTCGATGGTGGCGCTGTGGATATCGATGCTGCGATCCAGGGTGCGACGCAGGTCGCCGTCAGTGAAGATCCCGGCCAGTTTGCCGTCCGCTTCAAGAATGACGGTCATGCCCAGCCCCTTGCGGGTCATTTCCATCAATGCATCCTTGAGCAGGGTGCCGCGCTGTACCTGCGGCAGTTCCTGACCGGCGTGCATGACATTCTCCACTTTAAGCAGCAGGCGCCGTCCCAGCGCGCCGCCCGGGTGGGAAAAGGCGAAGTCTTCGGCGGTGAAGCCGCGCGCTTCCAGCAGCGCCACGGCCAGGGCGTCGCCCATGACCAGTGCGGCGGTGGTCGAGGAGGTCGGCGCCAGGTTCAGCGGGCAGGCTTCGTGCTCGACGTGCACGTTGAGATTGACCTCGGCAGCCTTGGCCAGCGGCGATTGCGGATTGCCGGTGACGCTGATCAGCTGGATGCCCAGGCGTTTGATCAGTGGCAGCAGGGTAACGATTTCGTTGGTGGAGCCGGAGTTCGACAGGGCCAGAATCACGTCGTCACGGGTGATCATGCCCATGTCGCCGTGACTGGCCTCGGCCGGGTGCACGAAAAACGCCGGGGTGCCGGTGCTGGCCAGGGTCGCGGCAATCTTGTTGCCGATGTGTCCGGACTTGCCCATGCCGACCACGACAACACGGCCCTTGCTGGCCAGAATCATCTCGCAAGCGCGTACGAAATCGGCGTCGATATGGGGCAACAAGCCTTGTACGGCTTCCACTTCGAGGCGGACGGTGCGTTGTGCCGATTGAATCAGGTCGCTGGTTTGGCTCATGTCAGAAATCGTATAGCCCGATGAAAAGGCGGCGATTATAGCGGTTATGTTGAAAAGCCTCACGCAAGTTCGTCGTGCTTTGTCATTCCTTGTTGCCAAAACTCTGTAAATAAGGCTTCAAGCCCTTCAAGTCGCAGAAGGCAGGCCGGTGCAGGCCTTGGGCGCTTGCCCTTTGCAGTGATATAGTTCGCCGCCAGTTCGGCCTGCCCGGGATGTAGGGGCTTTCCTCCAGAAAGCCAGGTGTCCGAGTGAGAGGCTGCATCGCAAGGAGTTTAGATGAGTGCCGATAACGCCTACGCGGTCGAGCTGAAGGGAGTCTCCTTCAAGCGCGGTGCGCGGAGCATTTTCAATAACGTCGATATCCGCATCCCGCGCGGCAAGGTCACCGGCATCATGGGACCTTCCGGGTGTGGCAAGACCACACTGTTGCGCCTGATGGGCGCCCAGTTGCGGCCATCCAAAGGCGAGGTCTGGGTCAACGGCCAGAACCTGCCGAAGCTGTCGCGCAGCGATCTGTTCGATGCGCGCAAACACATGGGCGTGCTGTTTCAGAGCGGTGCGCTGTTCACCGATCTTGATGTGTTCGAGAACGTCGCCTTTCCGCTGCGGGTTCATACCGATCTGCCGGACGAGATGATTCGCGACATCGTGCTGCTCAAGTTGCAGGCCGTGGGCCTGCGCGGTGCGATCGAGCTGATGCCTGATGAGCTGTCTGGCGGCATGAAACGTCGTGTCGCCCTGGCCCGGGCCATTGCCCTCGATCCGCAGATCCTGATGTACGACGAACCGTTCGTCGGCCAGGACCCGATCGCCATGGGTGTTCTGGTTCGCCTGATCCGGCTGCTCAATGATGCCCTGGGAATCACCAGTATCGTGGTGTCGCACGATCTCGCCGAAACCGCGAGCATTGCCGACTACATCTATGTGGTCGGTGATGGCCAGGTATTGGGGCAGGGCACGCCGGATGAACTGATGAGCTCGGACGATCCGCGTATCCGCCAGTTCATGACCGGTGAACCCGACGGCCCGGTGCCGTATCACTTTCCAGCGCCGGATTACCGCGCAGATCTTCTGGGGAAGCGCCGCTGATGCGCAGAATTACTTTAATGGAGCGTGTGCGTCGTTTCGGCCTCGCCGGCATCGACAGCGTCGCAGTGTTCGGGCGTTCGACCCTGTTCCTGTTTCATGCCTTGCTCGGGCGGGGCGGCATCGGCGGCGGTTTTGGTCTGCTGGTCAAGCAGTTGCATTCCGTCGGCGTGATGTCGCTGGTGATCATCGTGGTGTCCGGGATCTTCATCGGCATGGTGCTGGCGCTGCAGGGCTTCAACATCCTGTCGAGCTATGGCTCGGAGCAGGCTGTCGGGCAGATGGTGGCGCTGACCCTGCTGCGTGAGTTGGGGCCGGTGGTGACCGCCCTGTTGTTCGCCGGTCGTGCCGGTTCGGCGCTGACGGCGGAAATCGGCAACATGAAGTCCACCGAGCAGCTGTCCAGCCTGGAAATGATCGGGGTCGACCCGCTCAAGTACATCATCGCCCCGCGTCTGTGGGCCGGCTTCATTTCCCTGCCGGTGCTGGCGATGATTTTCAGCGTGGTCGGTATCTGGGGCGGTTCGTGGGTCGCCGTCGACTGGCTGGGCGTCTACGAAGGTTCCTACTGGTCGAACATGCAGAACAGCGTGAGCTTCGGTGACGATGTGCTCAACGGCATCATCAAAAGTGCAGTATTCGCTTTTGTCGTCACCTGGATCGCCGTATTTCAAGGCTATGACTGCGAACCCACTTCCGAGGGAATCAGCCGTGCCACCACCAAGACCGTGGTTTACGCCTCGCTGGCAGTACTCGGCCTGGACTTTATTCTGACCGCTTTGATGTTTGGAGATTTCTGATGCAAAACCGCACCCTGGAAATCGGTGTCGGCCTGTTCCTGCTGGCAGGGATCCTGGCTTTGTTGCTGCTCGCTTTGCGGGTCAGTGGCCTTTCTCCGACTTCGACCACCGATACTTACAAGCTTTACGCGTATTTCGACAATATCGCCGGTTTGACGGTCAGAGCCAAAGTGACCATGGCGGGTGTGACGATCGGCAAGGTCACCGCGATCGATCTGGACCGCGACAGCTTCACCGGTCGGGTGACCCTGCAAGTGGATAAAAGCGTCGACAACCTGCCGACCGACTCCACAGCATCTATCCTGACTGCGGGTCTGCTGGGCGAGAAATACATCGGTATCAGCGTGGGCGGGGAAGACACCCTGCTCAAGGATGGTGGAACCATCCACGACACGCAGTCGTCTCTGGTACTGGAAGACCTGATCGGTAAATTCCTGCTCAATACCGTTAGCAAAGACGCCAAATGAGGAGCTTTTGAATGATCTCTACCTTGCGACGTGGCCTGTTGGTGTTGCTTGCGGCGCTGCCGCTGGTGGCTAACGCCGTGGCGGTACAGTCGGCGCACGATCTGGTTCAGGACACTACAAACCGGATGCTCGCCGATCTGTCGGCCAATAAAGAGAAGTACAAGCAGGATCCACAGGATTTCTACACGGCGCTGAACACCATCGTCGGCCCTGTGGTAGATGCCGAAGGCATTTCCAAGAGCATCATGACGGTCAAGTATTCGCGCAAGGCAACCCCGGCGCAGATGAAGACCTTCGAGGAAAACTTCAAGCGCGGCCTGTTCCAGTTCTACGGCAATGCGCTGCTTGAGTACAACAATCAGGGCATTACCGTTGATGCGCCCAAGGACGAGTCTGGCGACCGCACCAGCGTCGGCATGACCGTCAAGGGCAACAACGGCGCGATCTATCCGGTGTCGTACACCCTGGAGAAGATCAACGGCGAGTGGAAACTGCGCAACGTCATCATCAACGGCATCAACATCGGCAAGCTGTTCCGTGACCAGTTCGCCGACGCGATGCAGCGCAATGGCAACGACCTGGACAAGACCATCAACGGCTGGGCCGGGGAAGTCGCCAAGGCCAAGCAGTCGGCCGAGCAGAACGAGAAGCCTGCCCAATGACCGAGTCGGCCATTCGTCTGGACGAAGCCAGTGAGCTGCAGCTCAGTGGCGTGCTGGATTACCGCACCGCGCCTGATCTGCGCGAGCAGGGCCGGGCGCTGATCAAGTCGTGCAATGCCCCGGCATTGGTGATCGATTGCTCGGCGGTGGAGAAGTCCAGCAGCGTCGGTCTGTCGCTGCTGCTGTGCTTCATTCGCGATGCGAAGGCCGCCGGCAAGGCGGTCAGTATTCGCGGGATGCCCGAAGACATGCGCGAAATTGCTCAGGTCAGCGAGCTGACCGAGCTTCTGGCGCAACCCTGAACCCGCATCAATAGAGAAGCCCCCCGTCAGAGTCCTGCGCAGCGGGGTTCGCAGGCGCGGGGCTTTTTTGTATGATGTCCGACCCGTGCGCACAGGGCGCCGATTGAGGTTGAGCATGCAGGCCGTAGAAGTGAAGAGCTTCCTTGAAGGAAAGCTGCCAGGAACGCTGGTGGAAGTTGAAGGCGAAGGCTGCAACTTTCAGCTGAACGTGATTAGTGATGAACTGGCGGCGTTGAGCCCGGTCAAGCGTCAGCAAAGCATCTATGCCCATTTGAACCCTTGGATCGCCGATGGCAGCATCCACGCGGTCACTATGAAATTTTTCAGCAGCGCGGCCTGGGCCGAGCGCACCTGAGCCCTAGGGCGTCGAGATTCTTATGGATAAATTGATAATTACCGGTGGCGCTCGTCTTGATGGCGAGATCCGCATCTCCGGGGCGAAGAACTCCGCCCTGCCGATCCTGGCCGCCACCCTGCTGTGCGATGGCCCGGTTACCGTTGGCAACCTGCCGCACCTGCACGACATCACCACCATGATCGAGCTGTTCGGTCGCATGGGCATCGAGCCTGTGATCGACGAAAAGCTCAGCGTCGAAATCGACCCGCGCACCATCAAGACCCTGGTCGCTCCGTACGAGCTGGTGAAAACCATGCGCGCCTCGATCCTGGTACTGGGTCCGATGGTTGCGCGTTTCGGTGAAGCCGAAGTCGCACTGCCTGGCGGCTGCGCCATCGGTTCGCGTCCGGTCGACCTGCACATCCGTGGCCTGGAAGCCATGGGCGCGGTCATCGACGTCGAAGGCGGCTACATCAAGGCCAAGGCGCCTGAAGGCGGCCTGCGTGGCGCGCACTTCTTCTTCGATACCGTCAGCGTGACCGGTACCGAGAACATCATGATGGCCGCTGCTCTGGCCAAGGGCCGCAGCGTGCTGCAGAACGCCGCTCGCGAGCCGGAAGTCGTCGACCTGGCGAACTTCCTCAACGCCATGGGTGCCAAGGTATCCGGCGCCGGTACCGACACCATCACCATCGACGGCGTCGAGCGTCTGGGTTCGGCTTTCTATAAGGTCATGCCTGACCGTATCGAAACCGGCACCTACTTGGTGGCCGCTGCGGTCACCGGTGGCCGCGTGAAGGTCAAGGACACTGATCCGACCATCCTTGAAGCCGTTCTGGAAAAACTCCGTGAGTCCGGCGCAGAAGTCACCACCGGTGAAGACTGGATCGAGCTGAACATGCACGGCAAGCGCCCGAAAGCGGTCAACGTGCGCACTGCGCCGTACCCGGCGTTCCCGACCGACATGCAGGCGCAGTTCATCTCGCTCAATGCCATTGCCGAAGGCACCGGTGCCGTGATCGAGACGATCTTCGAAAACCGCTTCATGCACGTATACGAACTGCACCGCATGGGCGCCAAGATCCAGGTCGAAGGCAATACGGCCATCGTGACCGGTACTGAAATCCTGAAGGGCGCGCCAGTGATGGCAACCGACCTGCGGGCCTCGGCCAGTCTGGTGATCTCGGCCCTGATGGCCGAAGGCGATACCCTGATCGACCGCATCTACCACATCGACCGTGGTTACGAATGCATCGAGGAAAAACTGCAGATGCTGGGCGCGAAGATCCGTCGCGTTCCGGGCTAGTCGCTGCATCTGGACACAGGGAAGTGTCCGTTGAATTCGTTTTGATCGGGGGTGGCAACGCCCTCGATGTATGTCCGGCGCCGATTGCGACCGGACATGAGTACCTTGATAAGGACTGACGTTTCCCATGTTGACCATCGCACTGTCCAAGGGCCGCATCCTTGACGACACCCTGCCGCTTCTCGCCGAAGCGGGCATCGTGCCGACCGAGAATCCGGACAAGAGCCGCAAGCTGATCATCCCCACGACCCAGGAAGACGTTCGCCTGTTGATCGTGCGGGCCACCGACGTGCCGACCTATGTCGAGCATGGCGCGGCCGACCTCGGCGTTGCCGGTAAAGACGTGCTGATGGAATACACCGGCCAGGGTCTGTACGAGCCGCTGGATCTGCAGATTGCCCGGTGCAAGCTGATGACTGCCGGCAAGGTCGGCGCCGTCGAGCCCAAGGGCCGCCTGCGCGTCGCCACCAAATTCGTCAATGTCGCCAAGCGCTACTACGCCGAGCAGGGCCGTCAGGTCGACATCATCAAGCTTTATGGCTCGATGGAGCTGGCACCGCTGATCGGCCTGGCCGACAAGATCATCGACGTGGTCGACACCGGCAACACCCTGCGCGCCAACGGCCTGGAACCCCAGGAACTGATCGCCACGATCAGCTCGCGTCTGGTGGTCAATAAAGCTTCGATGAAAATGCAACACGCCCGAATCCAGGCGTTGATCGACACCCTGCGCAAGGCAGTGGAGTCTCGACACCGCGGCTGATGTACCTGCGCGACGTTAAGTCGCGCCCGTCTATCCGCCTCATAGCCAGAATCTCAGGTGCCCAAGCGGATCGAATGGTAATTTCGGGCGCCTGAGTTTTTTGCCATTCCTATGAGGCTCTCGCTATGACCGCACCGACTGCAATTCGCCGACTCAACGCTGCTGACCCGGATTTCGCGCATCATCTGGATCATCTGCTGAGCTGGGAAAGTGTGTCTGACGACTCGGTCAATCAGCGGGTGCTGGACATCATCAAGGCTGTGCGCGAGCGCGGTGACGCGGCGCTGGTCGAGTTCACCCAGAAATTCGATGGCCTGGAAGTCGCTTCGATTGCGGACCTGATCCTGCCGCGCGAGCGCCTGGAACTGGCCCTGACCCGCATCACTGTCCCGCAACGCGAAGCGCTGGAAAAAGCGGCGGCCCGCGTGCGCAGCTATCACGAAAAACAGAAGCAGGATTCCTGGAGCTACACCGAAGCCGACGGCACGGTGTTGGGCCAGAAAGTCACGCCACTGGATCGCGCCGGTCTGTACGTGCCGGGCGGCAAGGCGTCGTATCCGTCATCGGTATTGATGAACGCGATTCCGGCCAAGGTTGCCGGCGTGGCCGAAGTGGTCATGGTGGTGCCGACCCCGCGCGGTGAAGTCAACGAACTGGTGCTGGCAGCAGCGTGCATTGCCGGTGTTGACCGGGTGTTCACCATCGGTGGCGCGCAAGCCGTTGCCGCGTTGGCCTATGGCACCGAAAGCGTGCCGCAGGTGGACAAGGTTGTCGGCCCGGGCAACATCTACGTCGCCACTGCCAAGCGTCACGTGTTCGGTCAGGTCGGCATCGACATGATCGCCGGCCCGTCGGAAATCCTCGTGGTATGCGACGGCCAGACCGATCCGGACTGGATCGCCATGGACCTGTTTTCCCAGGCCGAGCACGATGAAGACGCCCAGGCAATCCTGGTCAGCCCGGACGCCGAATTCCTCGACAAGGTTGCCGCCAGCATCGACAAACTGCTGCCGACCATGGATCGCGCCACCATCATTGAAACCTCGATCAATGGCCGTGGCGCCCTGATTCACGTGCGCGACATGGCCCAGGCCATCGAAGTCGCCAACCGTATCGCCCCGGAACACCTTGAACTGTCGGTCGCCGACCCGCAGGCCTGGCTGCCGCAGATCCGCCACGCCGGCGCGATCTTCATGGGGCGTCACACCTCCGAAGCGCTGGGCGACTACTGCGCCGGTCCGAACCACGTGCTGCCGACCTCCGGCACTGCGCGTTTCTCCTCGCCGCTGGGCGTGTATGACTTCCAGAAACGTTCGTCGATCATCTTCTGCTCCGAGGCCGGTGCTTCGGAACTGGGCAAGACTGCATCGATCCTGGCCCGTGGCGAATCGCTGAGCGCCCACGCGCGCAGCGCCGAATACCGCATCAAAGACGACGTGAAGGGGAACTGAACATGAGCAAATTCTGGAGCCCGTTCGTCAAGGATCTGGTGCCTTACGTGCCGGGCGAGCAGCCGAAGCTGACCCGTCTGGTCAAGCTCAACACCAACGAAAACCCGTACGGCCCGTCGCCAAAAGCCTTGGCGGCGATGCAGGCCGAACTCAACGACAACCTGCGTCTGTATCCGGATCCGAACAGCGACCGGCTGAAAAACGCTGTCGCCGAATACTACGGCGTGCAGAGCAATCAGGTGTTCCTCGGCAACGGTTCGGATGAAGTGCTGGCGCACATCTTTCACGGCCTGTTGCAACACGATCAGCCGATCCTGTTCCCGGACATCAGCTACAGCTTCTATCCGGTCTACTGCGGTCTCTACGGCATCACGTTCGACGCGGTGCCGCTGGATGCGCAGTTCCGGATCAACCCGGCCGACTACGCCAAACCGAACGGCGGGATCATCTTCCCCAACCCGAACGCGCCGACCGGTTGCCTGCTGGCGCTGGAAGCGGTCGAGCAGATCCTCAAGGCCAGCCCGGATTCAGTGGTGGTGGTCGACGAGGCCTACATCGACTTCGGCGGCGAAACCGCGATCAGTCTGGTCGAGCGTTATCCGAACCTGCTGGTCACCCAGACGCTGTCCAAATCCCGTTCGCTGGCGGGCCTGCGGGTCGGTCTGGCGGTCGGCCATCCGGATCTGATCGAGGCGCTGGAACGGATCAAGAACAGCTTCAACTCCTACCCGATCGATCGCATGGCCAATGTCGGCGCGGCGGCAGCGTTCGAGGATCGCGAGTACTTCGACAAGACCTGCGCACTGGTCATAGAGAGTCGCGAGTGGGTGGTTGCGCAGTTGCAGGCCAAAGGTTTTGAAGTGCTGCCGTCAGCGGCCAACTTCATCTTCGCCCGGCATCCGCAACACGATGCGGCGGGGCTGGCGGCCAAACTGCGTGAGCAGGGCGTGATCGTGCGCCACTTCAAGCAGGAGCGGATTGCCCAGTTCCTGCGGATCTCGATCGGCACGCCGGAACAGAATCAGGCGTTGATCGACGGTCTGGGCGAACTCTGAAACGACGCTGATCCCTGTGGGTTCAGTCCCGCAGGGATCAGCGCTGGTTTATTCGTGATGCGGCTCGCCAAGGAACGTCAACGAACTGAACAACCCTCTGCTGCTCACCTCTGCACTGTCCTTCACCGGCACTTCCACCTGCGCCGCAATCACATTCAATCCCTCATTACGCACCAGCACCTGAGCGCGGCCGTCCTTGTCGGTTTCAGTGCTCAAGGTATTCGGCGCGCTGCGGTAGTCACCGATCAACTTCACGCCCGCGGCCGGTTTGCCATCCAGCAACACCCGCACCGGCAATGATTTCCCCGGGCCGACGGTCAGCGGATCGACCTCCGGCAGAATCAGCAATTTGATCTGATCCAGTTTGGGCAGCTTCGCTCCCGGCTGATAAATCGCCAGGCTGTACTTGAGGGTCTCGGTCGACTCAATGGCGCCCGGGACTTTACTGCGACCCTCGTTGATCCATTTTTTGTCAGCGGTTTTCGACCACATGCCATTGTTCAGGGCCACGGCCAACACAGCCGGCGGCTTCAACGGTTGCAGGCGGGCATGATCCGCCAGGCGCTGCACGCTGACGGGAATCATCTTGCCGCTTGCGTCATAGGCCCACGCTCCGCTGACTTTCTGCGGTTTGAACGCATTGTCCTCGGCACCGTGGCCGTAGACGACTTCGATATTGCCGCGCCGTTGTTCGGTCCACAAACCATGGGCCGAGGCGTGAGTGGCGAAGAGCGCGGCGATGAACAGCAGGGATTTGCCGTATTGCATGGAGACGTCCTTTTACAGGTTGAGTGTCAGGCTGACCGTGAAATTGCGCGGCTCGCCGGGGTTGACCCAGTAGTTGCTGTACGAGCGCTCGTAATACTTTTCGTCGAACAGGTTGTTCAGGTTCAGGCCGAGAGTGACGGTGTCGCTGGCCTTGTAATGGGCCAGCAGGTCGACGGTGTGATAGGCCGGCAGCTCGAAATCGCTGCCGGACTCACCCGAGCGGTCACCGACGTAAGTGAACGCCGCGCCGATATCCGAGCCGCGCAAGCGGCCGTCCTGAAACTCGTAGACACCCAGCAGGCTGCCGCTGCGTTTGGCCACCCCGAGGATGCGGCTACCGGCAGGAATCGCGGCATCACCCTTGGTGACTTCGGCGTCGATCCAGGCGAAGGCGCCGATAACCCTGACGGCGTCGGTGACTTGCCCGGTGACTTGCAGATCGAAACCCCGGCTGCGGGCCTTGCCCATGGCGCGGCTGGTGTCGGTGCCCGGGTCGAGGGCGAGGACGTTTTCCTTGTCGATATGGAAGAAGGCGAGGGTGCTGCTTAACCGTTCGTCGAACAGCTCGTTCTTGATGCCGATTTCGTAACCCACACCTTCCTCCGGATCGAAGGATTTGCCAGTCGCATCGAGGCCGTTGTTCGGTTTGAATGAGGTCGAGGCGTTGGCGAACAGGCCGATGTCCGGTGTCAGTTGATAGAGCAGGCCGGCACGTTGAGTGAGCGCATCGTGGGTCTGGCGGCTGGTGGTGTTGCGGCTGTGGTCATCGATGTTTTGCTCAAAGTGCTCCAATCGCGCCCCGATCATCCCACGCAGTTTTTCGCTGAAGACGATTTGATCCTGCAGGTTCAGCGCACGGCTTTCGACGTGTTCGAAGAAGTCCGTGCCGGAGCGTGCACCGTTGGGTTTGGGCTGGCCGTATACCGGGTTATAGATATCGATGGCGTAAGGCCTGCCGGCGATGTTGGTGACGCGCTCGTTCTTGCGGAAGTTCTCGTACTCGCTGCCGATCAGCAGTTCGTGCTGCCAGGTGCCAAGGTCGAACAGACCGCGCAGTTCCAACTGGGTGATGCTGTCGTGCCAGTTGGTATCGCGTTCGCGATAGCGGCGGTTGACTGAGTGGCCATCGGCATTCAAAGGACGGCTTTCAGAGGCGAATCCCCAGAGTTTGCCTTCCTTGTAGTGGCTGGCCAGGCGCAGTTTCCAGGCATCGTTGAGGTGGTGCTCAAGCGTGGCTTGCAGTCTGTTGTTGTGGTTGTCGATGTTGCCGTCGTTCGGTTCACCCAGGAATGTCGAACGCGAGACGCCGCTCCATTTATTGTTTGGCGCAACAATGCCGCGGTCGAAGGTCGAGCTATGACGTACGAATTCGCTCTCCACCAGCAGGCTGGTGTCCGGGTTCAACCGCCAACTGAAAGAGGGGGCGACGAATACACGTTTACTGTCGACGTGGTCGCGAAAACTGTTGTTGTCCTCGACCGCGAGGTTGATCCGCGACAGCACATCTCCCTGATCATCCAGCGGCGTGTTGACGTCCAGCGCAGTGCGATAACGATCCCAACTGCCGGCACTGGTTTGCAGGGTAGTAAACGCTTCGGGCTGCGGTTTTTTGGTGACGATGTTTACCGTGCCACCCGGATCGCCTCGGCCGTACAGGCTGGCGGCTGGTCCTTTGAGCACTTCGATGCGCTCGATGTTGGCAGCGTCAGGTGTGCTCGGGTAGCCACGGTTGGCGCTGAAGCCGTCCTGGTAAAACTCGGAAGTAGTGAAGCCGCGCACACTGTATTCGTAAAGCGTCAGGCCGCCGAAGTTGTTTTGCTTCGACACGCCGCCGGCGAATTCCAGCGCACGTTCGACGCTGGTACTACCCAGATCCTTGAGTACGGTGGCGGGCACCACGCTGATGGCCTGTGGAATATCGCGGATTGCGGTGTCGGTTTTGGTGGCGCTGGACGAGCGCGTAGCGCGGTACCCTTTGACCGGACCGGTAGGGGATTCGTAATCGGAGGTGACGCTGATGGTATCGAGTTCAAGCGTTTGCGGTTCATCGGCAAACACGGGATCGCCAAGCAGGCCAAGGGTCAGGCCGAGCAGAGAAGCCTTTTTTCGAGACGACATGTTATGTTGTTCCAATGTATTAATTGAAACAATATAACATGCCCGTTGAGAATGTCTGTTATTCGCGCCATTGGCGCGAACAAAGTCTTACTGTTCTTTCTCTTGCACCGGCGCTGGCGGCGGACGCAGGCCGATTTCAGCGGTCAGCTTCAACTCCTTGCCATTGCGCATCACCTGAATCGTGACCTTGTCGGTCGGTTTGATTCGCGCTACCTGGTTCATCGACTTACGGCCATCACCGGCCGGTTCGCCGTCGATGCTCAGGATCACATCACCCAGTTGCAAGCCGGCCTTCTGTGCCGGGCCGTCGCGGAAAATGCCCGCCACCACGATTCCCGGGCGCCCGGACAGGCCAAACGACTCGGCCAGTTCCTGGGTCAGCGGCTGCACTTCAATGCCGAGCCAGCCGCGAATCACCTGACCGTGCTCGATGATCGATTTCATCACTTCCATCGCCAGTTTCACCGGGATTGCGAAGCCGATGCCTTGCGAGCCGCCGGACTTGGAGAAGATCGCGGTGTTGATGCCGGTGAGGTTACCGTTGGCGTCTACCAGCGCGCCGCCGGAGTTGCCCGGGTTGATCGCGGCGTCGGTCTGAATGAAGTCTTCGTAGTTGTTCAGGCCCAGTTGATTGCGGCCGGTGGCGCTGATGATGCCCATGGTCACGGTCTGGCCGACGCCGAACGGGTTGCCGATGGCCAGTGCGACGTCGCCGATGCGGATGTTGTCGGAACGGCCGACGGTGATCGACGGCAGGTTTTTGAGATCGATCTTCAGGACGGCGAGGTCGGTTTCCGGATCGCTGCCGATCACCCGGGCCAGGGTTTCGCGACCGTCCTTGAGCGCCACGACGATCTGGTCGGCGCCACTGGTAACGTGGTTGTTGGTCAGAATGTAGCCTTCCGGGCTCATGATCACGCCGGAACCGAGGCTGGACTCCATGCGTTTCTGCTTCGGCGAATTGTCACCGAAGAAGCGGCGAAACTGCGGATCCTCGAACAACGGATGCGCCGGTTTGGCGATGACTTTGGTGGTGTAGAGGTTGACCACTGACGGCGCGGCGATGGTCACCGCGTCGGCATAGGACACCGGCCCCTGCTGCACGCTGGTGGTCTGCGGGGCCTGTTGCAGGTTGACGTCAAGGCTTGGAAGCCCGACCCACTGCGGGTAACGCTGAATAATCAACAGAGCGATAAGTACGCCGGCCAACAGCGGCCAGCCGAAAAAACGCAGCGCCTTGAGCATTAAGCACGTCCTGGAAAAGTTGCAGGCGGGGTCAGACCGCCCATAATGTCGCGCATTATACGAGGCCGCGCGCGCCTCTGAACGGGATTTTCAGGAGTCTTTCATGGCCGTTGCCCTCAGTACCCTGGTCGAAGAAGCCGACCGTTACCTCGGCAGTGCGAAAATTGCCGATTATTGCCCCAACGGTCTGCAGGTCGAAGGCCGTCCGCAGGTGATGCGCATCGTCAGCGGCGTCACCGCCAGTCAGGCGCTGCTCGATGCTGCCGTCGAGGCCGAAGCCGATCTGGTGCTGGTGCATCACGGTTATTTCTGGAAGGGCGAGAACCCGTGCATCACCGGCATGAAACAGCGCCGTCTGAAGACGCTTCTCAAGCACGATATCAGCCTGCTCGGTTATCACCTGCCGCTGGATCTGCACCCGGACGTCGGCAACAACGTGCAGCTTGCGCGTCAGCTGGACATCACCGTCGAGGGGCCGCTGGATCCGGACAACCTGAAGGTCGTCGGTCTGGTCGGTTCACTGAGCGAGCCCATGACCCCGCGCGACTTCGCCCGCAAAGTGCAGGAAGTCATGGGCCGCGAGCCGCTGCTGGTCGAGGGCAGTGCGATGATTCGTCGGGTCGGCTGGTGCACCGGGGGCGGTCAGGGCTACATAGACAATGCCATCGCCGCCGGCGTCGATCTGTTCCTCAGCGGCGAAGCCTCCGAGCAGACATTCCACAGCGCCCGGGAAAACGACATCAGCTTCATCGCCGCCGGCCACCACGCCACCGAACGCTACGGCGTGCAGGCGCTGGGCGACTATCTGGCGAAGCGGTTTGCCCTTGAGCACATCTTCATCGACATCCCGAACCCGATCTGAATTCACCCAAATCCTGTGGGAGCGAGCTTGCTCGCGAAGAGACAGTATCAGTCGCCATCATTGTTGAATGGCAGACCGCTTTCGCGAGCAAGCTCGCTCCCACATTGGCTTTCATCACCCGAACGGGCGGGCATATTCATATGCCCTTTCGATCTAGTTGGCGTCCTGATTAGAAGAGGTCGCTGTGCTAGGATTCGACGCTCGAACACGGCCCGCTGGCCGTTCATAAGAAAGCTTTCGTGAGTAGCCATGGTCGACAAACTGACGCATCTGAAACAGCTGGAGGCGGAAAGCATCCACATCATCCGCGAGGTGGCCGCCGAGTTCGACAACCCGGTGATGCTGTACTCCATCGGTAAAGACTCCGCCGTGATGCTGCATCTGGCACGCAAGGCGTTCTTCCCGGGCAAACTGCCGTTTCCGGTGATGCACGTCGACACCCGCTGGAAATTCCAGGAGATGTACAAGTTCCGCGACAAGATGGTCGAAGAGCTGGGCCTGGATCTGATCACCCACGTCAACCCGGATGGCGTTGCGCAGGGCATCAACCCGTTCACCCACGGCAGCGCCAAGCACACCGACATCATGAAGACCGAGGGCCTGAAGCAGGCGCTCGACAAGCATGGTTTCGACGCAGCCTTCGGCGGTGCCCGTCGCGATGAAGAGAAGTCCCGCGCCAAGGAGCGCGTCTACTCGTTCCGTGACAGCAAGCACCGCTGGGACCCGAAGAACCAGCGTCCCGAGCTGTGGAACGTCTACAACGGCAAGGTCAACAAGGGCGAATCCATTCGTGTGTTCCCGCTGTCGAACTGGACCGAGCTGGACATCTGGCAGTACATCTACCTCGAAGGCATCCCGATCGTACCGCTGTACTTCGCGGCCGAACGTGAAGTGATCGAGAAGAACGGCACGCTGATCATGATCGACGACGAGCGCATCCTCGAGCACCTGTCCGACGAGGACAAGGCGCGCATCGTCAAAAAGAAAGTGCGTTTCCGTACCCTTGGCTGCTACCCGTTGACGGGCGCGGTGGAGTCCGAGGCCGAAAGCCTGACGGACATCATTCAGGAAATGCTCCTGACGCGAACTTCCGAGCGCCAGGGCCGGGTCATCGACCACGATGGCGCAGGCTCGATGGAAGACAAGAAACGTCAAGGCTATTTCTAAGGGGCTGTCATGTCGCACGCATCTGATTTGATCAGCGAGGACATCCTCGCCTACCTGGGCCAGCACGAACGTAAAGAGCTGCTGCGCTTTTTGACCTGCGGTAACGTCGATGACGGCAAGAGCACCCTGATCGGGCGCCTGCTGCACGACTCGAAAATGATCTACGAAGATCACCTGGAAGCCATCACCCGCGATTCGAAGAAAGTCGGCACCACCGGTGACGACATCGACCTGGCATTGCTGGTCGACGGCCTGCAGGCCGAGCGCGAGCAGGGCATCACCATCGATGTCGCGTACCGCTATTTCTCCACCGCCAAGCGCAAATTCATCATCGCCGACACCCCCGGCCATGAGCAGTACACCCGCAACATGGCCACCGGTGCGTCCACCTGTGACCTGGCGATCATCCTGGTCGACGCCCGTTACGGCGTGCAGACCCAGACCCGTCGCCACAGCTTTATCGCCTCACTGCTGGGCATCAAGCACATCGTTGTCGCCATCAACAAGATGGACCTCAAGGGCTTCGATCAGGGCGTGTTCGAGTCGATCAAGGCCGACTACCTGAAGTTCGCCGAAGGCTTGAAGATGAAGCCTACGAGCATGCACTTCGTGCCGATGTCCGCCCTGAAGGGCGACAACGTGGTGAACAAGTCCGAGCGCTCGCCTTGGTACACCGGCCAGTCGCTGATGGAAATCCTTGAGACCGTGGAAGTGGCGGGCGACCGCAACTTCACCGATCTGCGTTTCCCGGTGCAGTACGTCAACCGTCCGAACCTGAACTTCCGCGGTTTCGCCGGCACCCTGGCCAGCGGCATCGTCAAGAAGGGCGACGAAGTCGTGGTCCTGCCGTCGGGCAAGAGCAGCCGCGTGAAATCCATCGTCACCTTCGAAGGTGAACTGGAACACGCAGGTCCTGGCCAAGCGGTAACGCTGACCATGGAAGACGAGATCGACATTTCCCGTGGCGACCTGCTGGTGCACGCCGACAACGTCCCGCCAGTGACCGACAGCTTCGAAGCGATGCTGGTGTGGATGGCTGAAGAGCCGATGCTGCCGGGCAAGAAATACGACATCAAGCGTGCTACCAGTTACGTGCCGGGCTCCATCGCCAGCATCGTCAACAAGGTCGACGTCAACACCCTCGAAGAGGGCCCGGCGAGCGCGTTGCAGCTCAACGAAATCGGCAAGGTGAAGATCGCGCTCGACGCGCCGATCGCCCTCGACGGTTACGACAGCAACCGCACCACCGGCGCGTTCATCGTTATCGACCGTTTGACCAACGGCACCGTCGGCGCCGGCATGATCGTCGCTCAGCCAGTGACCCACGGTACGGCCACGCACCACGGCAAAATGGCCCATGTAGCGACCGAAGAGCGCGCTCAGCGTTTCGGTCAGCAACCGGCTACCGTGCTGTTCAGCGGCCTGTCGGGCGCTGGCAAGAGCACCTTGGCGTACGCCGTCGAGCGCAAGCTGTTCGACATGGGTCGCGCGGTGTTTGTACTCGATGGCCAGAACCTGCGTCAGGATCTGAACAAAGGTCTGCCGCAGGATCGCGCCGGGCGTACCGAGAACTGGCGTCGTGCCGCGCACGTGGCGCGTCAGTTCAACGAAGCCGGTTTGCTGACCCTGGCGGCGTTCGTTGCGCCAAGTGCCGAAGGTCGCGAGCAGGCCAAGGAACTGATCGGCAAGGATCGCTTGCTCACGGTCTACGTGCAGGCCTCGCCGACAGTGTGCGCCGAACGTGATCCGCAAGGGCTGTACGCCGCTGGTGGCGACAACATCCCGGGCGAATCCTTCCCGTACGACGTGCCGCTCAACGCCGACCTGGTGATCGACACGCAGTCGCTGAGTCTGGAAGAAAGCGTCAAGCAAGTGCTGGAGCTGTTGCGGCAGCGCGGCGCGATTTAAGCACTGAAGCAGCGACAAGCTTCCAGTTTCAAGCGGCAAGAAAAAGCCCGTCGATGAGCAATCATCGGCGGGCTTTTTTTGTGCCGGGTGATCGTTCCCACGCGGAGCGTGGGAATGATCAAACGATCAACTGTGGGAGCGAGCCTGCTCGCTCCCACAGGGGTCAGTGTTTGGGTGGATATTCGCGGTGCATCTGCTCCAGCAACGCATCCTTGTCCAGCCACAGCTGATTGATCCAGCCCTGAAACTGCAATCGATACTCGCCGTCCTGGTCGTAGTTCTTGCCGATGAAGGCCGGCGGGATTTTGATTTCCTCAAAATGCACCACCACATCGCGCACATTGCCGCAGAGCAAATCCCAGAACCCTGGACGCCCCGCTGGATAATGAATCGTCACGTTGACGATCGATTCCAGCTGTTCGCCCATCGCATCCAGTACAAACGCAATGCCGCCGGCTTTTGGTTTGAGCAAGTATTTGAACGGCGATTGCTGCTGTGCATGTTTGCCTTCGGTGAAGCGCGTGCCCTCGACGAAGTTGAAGATGCCTACCGGGTTGTCGCGGAATTTCGCGCAGGTCTTGCGGGTGGTTTCCAGGTCTTTGCCTTTCTTTTCCGGGTGTTTTTCCAGATAGGCTTTCGAATAGCGTTTCATGAATGGAAAGCCCAGCGTCCACCACGCCAGACCGATCACCGGGACCCAGATCAGCTCCTGTTTAAGGAAAAACTTCAGCGGCTGGATGCGTCGGTTGAGCACGTATTGCAGCACCAGGATGTCGACCCAGCTCTGGTGATTGCTGGTGATCAGGTACGAGTGTTGATAGTCCAGACCTTGCAGGCCGCTGAGGTGCCAGCGGGTGCGGCGCACCAGGTTCATCCAGCCTTTGTTGTTACTGATCCAGGCTTCGTGAGTGTGGCTCATCAGCCAGCGCGATGCGCGGCGTGCGAGGTCGAACGGCAGCACTTTGATCAGTGCCACGAGAAACAGGAACGAGCACAGCACAATGGTGTTCAGCGCCAGCAGCAGCGCGGCGATCACGCCGCGCAAGTTGGCAGGGAGAAAAGCCAGCATCGGGTCAGATATCCAGAGGTCGGTTGGCAGCCTGAATCGCGGTCAGGGCAATGGTGTAGACGATGTCGTCGACCTGCGCGCCGCGCGGCAGATCGTTCACCGGTTTGCGCAGGCCTTGCAGCATCGGGCCGAGGCTGACGCAGTCGGCACTGCGTTGCACGGCCTTGTGGGTGGTGTTGCCGGTGTTCAGGTCAGGGAACACGAACACCGTGGCGCGACCGGCCACCTGGCTGTTCGGCGCCAGTTGCCGGGCCACGTTTTCGTTGGCGGCGGCGTCGTACTGCAACGGGCCGTCGATCAGCAGCGAGTGCTGTTGTTCGTGGGCGAGCAGGGTGGCTTCGCGAACCTTTTCGACTTCTTCGCCGGTGGCGGATTCGCCGCTGGAGTAACTGATCATCGCCACCCGTGGCGTGATGCCGAACGCGGCGGCCGAGTCGGCGCTTTGCAGGGCGATTTCGGCCAGTTCGCTGGCGCTCGGGTGCGGGTTCATCACGCAGTCGCCGTAGACCAGCACTTCTTCGGGAAACAGCATGAAGAACACCGACGACACCAGCGTGCAGCCCGGCGCCGTTTTAATCAGCTGCAAGGCCGGGCGGATGGTGTTGGCGGTGGTGTTGATAATGCCGGAAACCAGTCCGTCGACTTCATCCAGCGCCAGCATCATGGTGCCGATCACCACGGTGTCTTCCAGTTGCTGCTCGGCCATCGGCGCATTGAGGCTTTTGCTCTTGCGCAGGGCGACCATCGGTTCGACGTAGCGCTCGCGGATCAGATCCGGATCGAGGATTTCCAGCCCCGGCGGCAGGACGATGCCCTGAGCCCGGGCGACGGCTTCGACATCCGCCGGTTTGGCCAGCAACACGCAACGGGCAATCCCGCGTTCCTGGCAGATCGCAGCCGCTTGCACGGTGAGCGGCTCGCTGCCTTCGGGCAGGACAATGCGCTTGTTGGCAGCCTGCGCGCGTTGAATCAATTGATAGCGGAACACCGCCGGCGACAGGCGCATTTCCCGCGGTGTACCGCAGCGCTGGTGCAGCCAGTTGGCGTCCAGGTGACTGGCGACGAAGTCGGTGATGATCTCCGCGCGTTCACGGTCATCGACGGGAATTTCCTTGTTCAGGCCGTTGAGCAGGTTCGCGGTGTCGTACGAGCCGGTGCTCACCGACAGCACCGGCAAGCCAGCCTGCAACGCGCCACGGCACAGGTCCATGATGCGCGGATCGGGCAGGGTGTCGCTGGTCAGCAGCAGGCCGGCCAGCGGCACGCCGTTGATCGCGGCGAGGCTGACGGCGAGGATGATGTCGTCGCGATCGCCGGGAGTCACCACCAGCACGCCGGGCTTGAGCAGATCCACGGTGTTGCGCATGGTGCGCGCGCAAATGATGGTCTTGGTCATGCGCCGGGTTTCGTAGTCGCCGGCGTTGAGCACCTGGGCGCCCATCAGGTCGGCGACGTCGCGGGTGCGCGGGGCGTTGAGTTCCGGCTGGAACGGAATGCAGCCGAGCAGACGGAAATCACCGGTGCGCAGCAAGGGCGAATGCTCTTTCAGGCGCGCAGCGAAGGCGTCCATGCTCTCGTCGGTCTTGACCTTGTTGAGGATCACGCCGAGGACTTTCGGGTCCTTCGGCCCGCCGAACAGTTGCGCCTGCAACTCGACGCGGCCGGAAAGTTCGGTCAGCACTTCGTTTTCCGGGGCCGAGACCAGTATCACCTCGGCATCCAGGCTCTTGGCCAGGTGCAGGTTGACCCGCGCGGCGTAGCTGGCGCTGCGGGTAGGCACCATGCCTTCGACGACCAACACGTCTTTGCCGATGGCTGCCTGCTGGTAGAGGGTGATGATTTCTTCGAGCAGCTCGTCGAGCTGACCGTCGCCGAGCATCCGCTCGACATGGGCCAGACCCAGTGGCTGTGGCGGTTTCAGGCCGTGGGTGCGGGCCACCAGTTCGGTGGAGCGCTCAGGGCCGGTGTCGCCCGGATGCGGCTGGGCGATCGGTTTGAAGAAGCCGACTTTCAGCCCGGCCCGTTCCAGCGTACGCACCAGCCCGAGGCTGATGGAGGTCAGACCCACACCAAAGTCGGTGGGCGCGATAAAAAAAGTTTGCATGCGGATTCTCTAAGGGTGCATGGCAATGGCGATCGTCTCTGTGTGCCGATCTGCCGAGATTCAGTCGCCAAGGTTATCGCTAACCGAGGCTTGAGCGCACCAACCGCAAGCAAAGGGTTGGCCTATTTTTTCAATGCGTTGCGTGGCGTCCAGAACCCACGCCCGGGACTGCCAGGGCGGGAGGTGGCGCAGGTGCTGGGTATGGCCGCAGGACAGCTCGGCGACCCAGTGGCCGTCCTCGTCCTGATGGAATCCGGTGACGGTCACGGGCGCCAATCGATCCCGTCTGTCCGGGTTCTGTTCGCTTTCGGGCAAATCCTTGTTTAGACTTGTCCGTTCTTCATTCTTATGCAAAAGGTCTCGCCCCATGCTGATCGCCGCCAATAAGGCTGTCTCCATCGACTATACCCTGACCAACGACGCTGGTGAGGTCATCGACAGCTCCGCCGGCGGCGCTCCGCTGGTCTACCTGCATGGCGCAGGCAACATCATCCCGGGCCTGGAAAAAGCCCTGGAAGGTAAAGAAGTCGGCAACGAGCTGGAAGTGTCCGTCGAGCCGGAAGATGCCTACGGCGAATACGCCGCTGAACTGGTCAGCACCCTGAGCCGCAGCATGTTCGAAGGCGTTGACGAGCTGGAAGTCGGCATGCAGTTCCACGCTTCGGCGCCGGACGGCCAGATGCAGATCGTCACCATCCGTGACCTGGACGGCGACGACGTTACCGTCGACGGCAACCACCCACTGGCCGGTCAGCGCCTGAACTTCAAAGTGAAGGTCGTTGCCATCCGTGACGCCAGCCAGGAAGAAATCGCTCATGGTCACGTCCATGGCGAAGGTGGCCATCACCACTGATTTTCTGCGCTAAGCTCAGAGAACTGGAGAGGCGCCCGAGGGCGCCTTTTTAGTCCGCGGCTGTCCTTGGTGCCCTCGCCAAGTGGCTGTTTCGAGTAGAACACGGGAATCTGGAGTTCGTCATGAGTGCTTTTCACGACCTTAAGTTGACAGCCCTGGATGGTCAGGAGCTACCGCTGGCACCCTTCAAGGGCCAAGTCGTGCTGGTGGTCAACGTCGCCTCCAAATGCGGCTTGACCCCACAGTACGCGGCGCTGGAAAACCTTTATCAGCAATACAAAGGCAAAGGCTTCAGTGTGCTGGGCCTGCCGTGCAACCAGTTTGCCGGTCAGGAACCGGGCAGTGAGCAGGAGATCCAGGAATTCTGCAGCCTCAACTATGGCGTGAGTTTTCCGTTGTCGAAAAAGCTCGAAGTCAACGGTCACGACCGTCATCAGCTGTACCGCCTGCTGGCGGGCGAGGGCGCGGAGTTTCCCGGTGACATCACCTGGAATTTCGAGAAATTCCTGCTCGGCAAGGACGGTCGGGTACTGGCCCGCTTCTCGCCGCGCACGGCGCCGGATGATCCTTCGGTGATTACGGCGATTGAAAAAGCCTTGAGTTGAAACACGAAAATCGCAGCCATTGAGCTGCGATTTTTTTCGCCTGCCTTTTGACCCTTAATCATTCAGATCAATAGTGCTATCGGGCGTTTGAAACTCCCCATATTATCGCCGTCATATGAATTGCGTGCCCGTCGATCAATTTTTCGTGGAGCTTCCCATGCCCGTGCAAGCCCTGTTCAAACCGTTCCAGCTCGGTGCCCTCGAACTGCCGACCCGCGTGGTCATGGCGCCGATGACCCGTTCGTTCTCTCCGGGCGGCGTGCCCAATTCCAAAGTGATCGAATACTACCGTCGTCGCGCGGCGGCCGGTGTCGGCCTGATCATTACCGAAGGCACCACCGTCGGCCATCAGGCATCCAACGGTTACCCGAACGTGCCGCACTTCTACGGCGAAGCAGCCTTGGCCGGCTGGAAGAAAGTCGTGGATGCGGTACACGCCGAAGGCGGCAAGATCGTTCCGCAACTCTGGCACGTCGGCAATGTGCGCCGTCTGGGCACCGAGCCGGACGCGAGCGTGCCGGGTTATGGCCCGTCGGAAAAACTCAAGGACGGTCAGGTCGTGGTGCACGGCATGACCAGACAGGACATTCAGGACGTGATCGCAGCCTTCGCCCAAGCGGCGAAAGATGCCCAAAGCATCGGCATGGACGGCGTGGAAATCCACGGCGCCCACGGTTACCTGATCGACCAGTTCTTCTGGGAAGGCAGCAACCAGCGCACGGACGAATACGGTGGCAGCTTGGCCAACCGTTCGCGTTTCGCCATCGAGCTGATTCAGGCTGTGCGTGCGGCGGTGGGCGAAGGCTTCCCGATCATCTTCCGTTTCTCGCAGTGGAAACAGCAGGACTACACCGCGCGTCTGGTGCAAACCTCTGAAGCGCTGGGGGAATTCCTCAAGCCGTTGTCCGACGCCGGGGTGGATATTTTCCACTGCTCGACGCGCCGTTTCTGGGAGCCTGAGTTTGACGGCTCCGACCTGAACCTGGCCGGCTGGACACGCAAGCTGACCGGCAAACCAACCATCACCGTCGGCAGCGTCGGCCTCGATGGCGAGTTCCTGCAGTTCATGGTCAACACCGACAAGGTCGCGCAACCGGCCAGTCTGGAGAAACTGCTGGAGCGTCTGAACAACGACGAGTTCGATCTGGTGGCAGTGGGGCGTGCGCTGCTGGTCGATCCGGACTGGGCGCAGAAAGTGCGCGAAGGCCGCGAGCAGGACATTCTGCCGTTCAGCCGTGAGGCGTTGATGACGCTGGTTTGATCGATGTGGGAGGCTTGTCGTGCAGGTTGCGGCAAGCCCCCAGCAAATGGTTTTCAAACTGTTCGACGATGGCCGCCCAACCCTGGCGGCTGGCGTGCTGGCGTGCGTTCAGGCGTACGCAGCGCAACCTTTCGTCTTCTTCCAGCAGCCATGCGGCTGCCTCGCAGAACGCCTCTTCATCTCCGGGCATTGCCAGTACGCCGTTGTATCCATGGCGAATATGCTGGGCCGCCGCGGCCTGATCGTAAGACACCACCCCAAGGCCTGAGGCCAGCGCTTCCAGCACGACGTTGCCAAAGGTCTCGGTCAGGCTCGGAAACAGAAACACATCCCCCGACGCATAGTGCGCCGCCAGCGCTTCGCCCCGTTGCGAGCCGCAGAAAATCGCCTCGGGCAGTTCGTTTTCCAGTGCCATTCGTTGCGGTCCGTCGCCGACCACGATCAGCTTCAGGTTGCGCTGTGGATAAGTGCCGGCGAGCTTTTCGAAACTGCGCTTGAGCAAGCCGAGATTTTTCTCCGGCGCCAGGCGTCCTACGTGAATGACAGCAATGTCCCGTTCGCCAAGACCCCATTGCTCACGCAAGGCATTCAGGCGTTTGGCCGGGTGGAACAACTGACTGTCGACACCCCGGGACAGCAGCGCCAGGCGCTCGAAGTGCCGACGCTCCAGCTCCAGGCGCTGGCTGACGCTCGGCACCAGGGTCATGGCCGAACGATTGTGAAACCAGCGCAGATAGTGGGTGAGCAAGCGCGTCAGCAAGCCCAGCCCGTACGGGTGGGTGTATTGCTGAAAGTTGGTATGAAAACCACTGACCACGGCAATCCCCAGGCGCCGTGCCGCGCGTAACGCCGACAGCCCGAGCGGACCTTCGGTGGCGATATAGAGCACGTCGGGGCGATGGCGCGTCCAGCGTCGCAACAGCTTGTGCATCGACGACTGGCCCCATTGCAGCCCCGGATATCCCGGCAACGGCCAGCCCCGGCACAGCAGCAGGGCGTCGTCTTCACTGCGCTGCGGATCGTCAGCCTGACGCGGTCGCACCAGTTCCACCCGATGCCCGCGTGCGCGCAAACCGTCGCACAAGCGGCCAAGGGTATTGGCCACGCCGTTGATTTCCGGTGGGAAGGTTTCGCTGATGAGGGTGATATGTAGAGCTGTCGTCATGGCCTCAGTGTCGGCTGAGGCCATGTCGTGGTTGTGACGTTCCGATGATGGATTTGTGACGCGGTCTCAGCGTTGCATCACCAGATTCTCGGCCCCGCGCTCACGCACCCAGAACAGCGTCGCGCCAGCCACGGCGGCCGGCATCATCAGGATGTTGACCAGCGGAATCAGCAACACCAGATAAACGATCCCGCCGAAGCTCATGCTCTGCCAGCGCTTCTGGCGCAGCCAGGCGAGCATCTCGTTCCAGCCCAGCTTGTGGTTGTCCGCCGGGTAGTCGATGTACTGGATCGCCATCATCCACACCCCGAACAGCAGCCACAACGGCGCGGCGACGATGTTCACCACCGGGATGAACGACAGGATGAACAGGCCGATCGCGCGGGGCAGGAAATAACCGAGTTTGCGCATTTCCCGTGCCAGGGTGCGCGGGATCATGGCGATCAGTTCGCCCCAGCTGAAGGCCGGGAAGTCGTCGGTGCCGCGCACCACCACTTCAACCTTTTCCGCGAGGAAGCCGTTGAACGGCGCGGCGATCACGTTGGCCAGCATCGTAAAGGTGAAGAACACCATCAACGCCACCAGCACCACGAACAGCGGCCACAGGATGTAACTGAGGAAACTCAGCCATTCAGGCAGCGACGGCATCAGCGTGTCGACCCACAGGCTGAACTGGTGACCGGCCAGATAGATCAATCCGACGAACAGCACCAGGTTGATGGCCAGCGGCAGCAGCACGAACAGGCGCAGGCCGGGACTCAAGACCAGTTTGAGGCCTTCGCGCAGGTATTGCGGGCCGGACAGAACAGGGGCGGGCATAAGGTGCTCCGAGCAAGGGAAAACGCGCCGACCTTACCGACTTTGCAGAACCTGTGAAAGCGCGGCAGCGGGATCGACATTCACTGTAACAAAGACATCCATCTCGTCAGTGTGAAGGCATAGAGACCACCTATGAGCTGGATTGTTAAACCGTATTTCCTTAATCTTGCCCCCCTCGATACGCTGCACCCAACTTTTTACAGGACTGTCGAGCTCACGCCTTCCCCAAGGTTATCCACAGTCCTTTTTTATTCCCGCCGGCAGTCCGGCGTCCGGCCAGGTGTCTTGGCCGGTCAACAGGAGCAGGTTCATGTCTGAAGTCCGTCATTCGCGAGTGATCATCCTCGGTTCCGGCCCTGCCGGTTACAGCGCTGCCGTCTACGCTGCCCGTGCCAACCTCAAGCCGCTGCTGATCACCGGCATGCAGGCCGGCGGTCAATTGACCACCACCACCGAAGTCGACAACTGGCCGGGCGACGTCCACGGCCTGACCGGCCCGGTGCTGATGGAGCGCATGCGCGAGCACGCCGAGCGTTTTGAAACCGAGATCGTCTTCGATCACATCAACGCCGTGGACTTCGCTTCCAAGCCCTACAGCCTGACCGGCGACAGCGGCACCTACACCTGCGACGCGCTGATCATCGCTACCGGCGCCAGCGCCCGTTACCTGGGCCTGCCGTCGGAAGAAGCGTTCATGGGCAAGGGCGTTTCGGCCTGCGCGACCTGCGACGGTTTCTTCTATCGCAACAAGCCGGTGGCCGTGGTCGGTGGCGGCAACACTGCTGTCGAAGAAGCCCTGTACCTGGCCAACATCGCCAGCAAGGTCACCCTGATCCACCGTCGCGAAACCTTCCGCGCCGAGAAGATCCTGATCGACAAGCTCAACGCCCGTGTGGCCGAAGGCAAGATCGAGCTGAAACTGAACGCGACCCTGGACGAAGTGCTGGGCGACAACATGGGCGTGACGGGTGCGCGTCTGAAGAACAACGACGGCAGCTCCGACGAAATCAAGGTCGACGGCGTATTCATCGCCATCGGCCACACCCCGAACACCTCGTTGTTCGAAGGTCAGCTGGAATTGAAGGACGGCTACCTCGTGGTTCAGGGTGGCCGTGAAGGCAACGCCACCGCGACCAGCGTCGAAGGAATTTTCGCTGCCGGCGACGTGGCCGACCACGTTTACCGTCAGGCCATCACCTCGGCCGGCGCTGGCTGCATGGCGGCACTGGACACCGAGCGTTACCTGGACGGTCTGCAGAACGCTTCGTTCTAAGATCGCAGACACAAAAAAACCGGCCAATTGGCCGGTTTTTTGTGCCCGATTTTCAGAAACCACACAGTTCCAGTGTGGGAGCGGGCTTGCTCGCGAATGCGTCGTGTCAGGCAGTATTTTGGGTGACTGACACACCGCTTTCGCGAGCAAGCTCGCTCCCACAGGGGATTGTGATTGGCTTTGGAATCAGCGGCGGGTCAGCGGTTGCGCATCGAATTTCACGCCCGCCAGACCGTGCTGGATCAGTGCACGGATATTGCCGTGATCGCTGCCTTCAGGCGTTGCCACGACCGAGCGGTAGTGTTCGCCGAACGCCAGCAGCGCTTCTTCATCGCTCAAGCCTTCCAGCAGCGCCAGACCCAGGGTCTTGCACGAACCTTCGTTCTGCCCGGCTGCGTTTTCCACGCCGCCGTTGTTGAACGCCTGAGGCTGGTAGTCGTAACCGGCGGCGATGAAGGCCAGGGTTTCGGCAAAAGCATGTTCGCCGCTCTTGAGGCTGGCGCGCAGGGTGTTCAGATCACTCATTGGGTTTTCCCTTGGCGAACGCCGCTTGCTGTTCGGCGCTGGCTTCATGCTGATATTGGGCTTTCCAGTCGGCGTACGGCATGCCGTAAACCACTTCACGGGCATCGTCGAGGCTGACCTCGATCTGGCGCTCGTCGGCGGCTGCCTTGTACCACTTCGACAGGCAGTTGCGGCAGAACCCGGCGAGGTTCATCAGGTCGATGTTCTGCACGTCCTTGCGGCTGTCCAGGTGGGCGACCAGCTGGCGGAAGGCGGCGGCTTCGAGTTCGAGGCGTTGTTGCTCGGTCATGATGGGCTCTGTGCAGTCAAATCGTGGCGCGGATGATAAAAGCCTGACGCCCGGAGCGCCAGACACGTTCAGCGGCTGGCGGCGAGGGTGATCGACACCGATTCGGCAAAACGCAAGGCATGCGGCTTGTCGACTTCGACTTCGGCGTAAAGCACCGATTCGTTGGCCATCACCAGATCCAGCAGCTCCTGGGTCAGGCGTTCGAGCAGCGCGAAACGGTTGCCTTCCACGTGGGCGATGATCGCCTTGGTGATCGTGCGGTAGTTCAGCGCGTGGTCGATGTCGTTGTCACGCACCGCTTCCTGCGCGGCGTACAGGATGGTCAGGTTGATCAGCACATCCTGCTTGTTGAGGATTTCGTCCTCGTTGATCCCGATAAAGGTGCGCAGGCGCAGATCCTTGACCCGGATGCGCGCCATTCCCGGCTGAAGTTGAGGCATTTACTTGCTCCGTCCAATCAATTGCAGGAACTCCTGACGGGTGTTGCTCGACTCGCGGAAGGCGCCGAGCATGACCGAGGTGTTCATGGTCGAATTCTGTTTCTCGACACCGCGCATCATCATGCACATGTGTCGGGCTTCGATGACCACCGCGACACCGGCGGCATCGGTGACTTGCTGGACCGCCTCGGCGATCTGGCGGGTGAGGTTTTCCTGGATCTGCAGGCGACGGGCGAACATGTCCACCAGTCGCGCGATCTTCGACAACCCCAGCACCTTGCCCGTCGGAATATAAGCCACATGGGCCTTGCCGATGAAGGGCAGCAGGTGATGTTCGCACAACGAGTACAGCTCGATGTCGGCGACGATGATCATCTCGTCGCTGTCGGAGGCAAACAGCGCGCCATTGACGATTTCCTCGACGCTCTGTTCGTAGCCGTGACACAGATACTGCATGGCCTTGGCCGCCCGCACCGGTGTGTCGAGCAATCCTTCGCGGTCAGGGTCTTCACCGAGACCGATCAGGATCTCGCGGTAACTCTCGGGCAGGGAACGGGTCATGGAGCATCCTCGCGGGGCGTATTACTTGACGTGCCGCCCGCCATTGACGGTCAGGGTCGTGCCGGTGACGTAAGGGTTGTCGAGCAGATAACGCAGGCTCTGATAAATCACTTCGCTGCCGGGTTCGATGCCCAGCGCGGACTTGGCCAGCGCTTTGGCGCGGTACGCTGCGTCGTCGTCGGGATTGAACAATAGCAGGGCCGGCGCGATGCCGTTGACCTTGATTGAGGGCGCGTAGCGCGCCGCGAAGGACAGCGTGAGACTGTCGAGCCCGGCCTTGCTGGCGCAATAGCCGATGTGTTTGCTGCTGCCCTTGCGGGTGACGTCATCGCTGATGTGGATGATGTCGGCAGGACTCGAACGTTGCAGCAATTCGGCGCAATGCAGGTTGATCAGGTACGGCGCCAGCATGTGGACGTTAAACATGCGGCAGAACGCTTCGGCTTCGCCGTCGTCGGTTTCCGCCAGCCACTGCGAGGCGTTGTGCACGATAGCGCGCAGGCTGTCGGTGTGGGTCTTCAGTTCGGTGATGAATGCGAGGATCGAGGCTTCGCTGGAAAAGTCCGCGTGCAGCCCGAGGGCGCCCAGATCCCGCAAAGACTTCACTCCCGGTCGTTCGCTGCGGTAGGTGAAGATCACCCGATGGCCGTCGTCCAGCAGACGCTGCGCACAATGCAGGCCGACCCGCTGGCCGGCGCCGGTGATGAGGATGGGAGCTGTGGGAAAAGTCATGTACGGCTCGCGTCGAAGTCAGAGCAAAAACTATAACAGCGACGCGAGCGACGGCTTCAGCGATTTTGCGTAGAGGGCGCGGCGGGCAGTGGGCGTGCAGGCGCCGGGTTGAGCCAGCCGGCCAGCAGGCGGGTCGACAGCGGAATGAAGAAGTAGACCATCAACGGGGTCAGGCACAGCGTGCTGACGAAGACCCGGGGAACCAGGCTCATTTCAGCGAGCAGCGGACCCAGCACGAAATTGAACAGCAGCGACACCGGGAAGAACGCCAGCCAGATTGCCACGGCCTGTTTCCAGCGCGGGGGACGATGACCGGCAGCACCGAACCAGCCTTCAATGCCGCTGACCCGATGTTCCGTCGGGTGGGCAAACAGATCGCTGCCACGGGCCAGCCATGCGGTGCGCGATGCCGAGTGTTCCCAGGCATGCAGGGTCTGTTCGTCGACGAAGCGGAATATGATCTGGAATTCATCGTCGCCGGGAGGCGGGGCCAGTACGCCGGAGCCGAGGTAACCGGGGAAATCGGTGGCCAGTTGTTCGCCTTCTCGCAACCAGGCGATCAGATCCTGATAACGACCATGGGTGACGCGACGCGCGACCATCAGCGTGACGGGGGAAGTAGACATTGTGTATCTCCGTATTGCATGTGCGTCGCTCCGGGTAGGAGTCTCGCCTGACGCAGCGCCGGGTAGAGGGCTGCGTTTTTCGACAAGCAAGGATTATTCCTCATCTTCGTGACAAACCAGAGACTTTCGTCTCATTTCACCGCTTGAACCGCTCGATGGCATCCGGAGTAGAATGGGATCCAACTACGCTCACACTCGCCAACGAGGACGTACCCGCGCAAATGCCTGTCATGACTGACGTTCGTCCTGCTTTCCCGGCCTCTGTTGCGCTGGAGCGCGAAGAGCTTTTCCCTATCCGCGAAGTAGCGCGGCTCACCGGCGTGAACCCGGTTACGTTGCGCGCCTGGGAGCGTCGCTACGGTTTGATCCAGCCGACACGCACCGAAAGTGGGCATCGGTTGTATTCGATGACCGATATCGAGCGCGTTCGCAGCATCGTCGACTGGATCGATCGGGGTGTCGCCGTGAGCAAGATCGGCAGGATCCTGGCCAAGACCGAGCCGATGAAAGTCCTGGCTCCGTTCGTATCCGATGACAATATGCAGACGGATTACCTGCAGTGGCAGGAACAGGTTCGGCACGCGGTCGGTTCATTCGACGATCAGGCGCTGGATCAACTCTACGGCCAGATTTTCTCCTCCTACGCATTGCCTGTCGTGTTTCAGGACATCCTGATGCCGTTATGGCTGCAAATGCTGCAGCGCCAGGACGCTTTCGGACAAACCAGCGAGTGGCTGTTCCTTGATGGTTTTCTGCGAGCGAAGGTGCTGCAGCGCATCGTCATGCTCCGCGGCTCTCAACCGCGCAGGGTGATCGTCAGCGCACTGGCCGGTCAATGTCGTGAGCTTGAACTACTGGTGGCGGCGCTGTTTCTCAGCGGCAATGAAGCGGGTGTTCGTGTACTCACCACCGGCCAGCCGTTCGATGAACTGACGCTGGTGTGCGAAAAGACCAGGCCTCAGGCGCTGGTGCTGTTTTCCAATCATGCGCCGACTGCCGAGCTGCCACGACGTTTGAATCGTCTGGCCTTGAGCCTGGATTGTCAGTTGATGCTGGCGGGCGATGCCGCCGACCTGGCGCAGGACAGCCTCGCCGGATCAGCGGTTGGCTGCCTGGGCAATGACGGATCGACCATGCGTCAACGCATGAATCAGTTTCTGGCGGGGACGCTGGATACCTGAGACTCAGGTGTGCATGGCAGGGTGGGTCAAACGATGCTGTTGCAGGATGAACTGGCGCAGACGCTCGGTTTCGTCGGCATCGCTCTGGCTTAGCTCGTAAGCATAAAAGCCGCTTTCGGTTTCCCGCTCGAACGTCCCGCGCAGGGAAATCCGCTCATAGCCCGACGGGCTGAACCACAAGGCAAAATGCTTAGGTGGTTTGGTCTTGTTGCGCACTTCCAGCAGCACACCCTTGTGCGAAACCTCGTGAACCCACAGCGTACCGGGCTGGCCCTTGGCATTTTCCAGTGCCACCGGCTCTTCCAGAGTCAGGCGCCATGGACGCACCATCGGTCCGTCTTCATAGATGCTCGGTACACCCAGGCGCAGGTGCAGGGCGTGGAACTCGTCTTCCACCAGATGCAACGGGAAGGTCATCTGCTGATTTTCGAAGTTGGCCTGGATGGTGACTTGTTCATGGGCCGCCAGGCGCGTGAGCAGGTCACGGATCTGCGAACCACCGTTGACCAGCAGGCTCGACGTCGCATCCCGCACATTGAGTTGCGGGTTGTGTTGCATGGTCTGGATGAAATCCAGCTCATCCTGGGTCAGGAGGGCGTCACGCTGCATGGCTAACTCGAAATGAATAATTACAAAGTCATTGGTGATTGTAGTTAGTGACAATTAGTTCGCTGTTTTGTTTGCGCCGTTCGTCGCTTTCAGTTCAGCGAGCTCGGCTTCCAGGGCCGCGACCCGGGCCTCCAGTTGCACAACGCGCTGCTGGGCCTTGACCTGAACCGTAACGTCCTTTTGCACGCCGACGAAATAGGTCAGCCCGTCGTCGGCATTTTTCACGGTCGACAGCGACAGTTCGTTCCAGAACGGCGTGCCATCCTTGCGGTAGTTACGCAGGATCTCCCGGCATGAGCCGCCTTCGCTCAATACGTCGCGAATCAACTTCAAACTGGCCTGGTCACGATCTCCGGCCTGCAGGAAGCGGCAGTCCTGATAAAGAATCTCTTCACTGGTATAGCCGGTCATTTTTTCGAAGGCCGGATTCACGTAGATCAGGATGTTGTCCTGATCACCTTCCTTTTCTGCCACCACGATCCCTTCGTTCGACGCGTTGATCACCATTTGCAGCAAACTGGCACTGATCATCTATGAAGCCTTTAAGGATTTCGGTGGCAGGCATTCTAGAAGATCGATCGGGGCTGTCTACCGGCCACCAGCGCTTATCGAGAGCCAATCGCGACAAGGCGCCGCTGGCTGTTACTATCGCCGCTCTTTTTTTCAGTTTCAGGATCAGATTGATGAAAGTCGCCATCCTCTCCGGCTCTGTGTACGGCACGGCCGAAGAAGTCGCTCGCCACGCTCAGAGCCTGTTGAACGCCGCCGGTTTTGAAACCTTCTACAACTCGCGCGCCAGCCTCGCTGATCTCCAGGCCTTTGGCCCTGAAGTCTTGCTCGGCGTAACTTCGACCACCGGCATGGGCGAGCTGCCGGACAACCTGCAACCGTTGTACTCGGCCATTCGCGACCAATTGCCGGCGGCCTGGCGTGGCTTGCCTGGTGCCGTGATCGCCTTGGGCGATGCCAGTTATGGCGACACCTTCTGCGGCGGCGGCGAGCAATTGCGCGAGTTGTTCGGCGAACTGGGCGTGCGCGAAGTGCAGGACATGCTGCGCATCGACGCCAGCGAAAGCGTCACGCCTGAAACCGATGCCGAACCTTGGCTGGAACAGTTGATTGCCACGCTCAAGGGCTGATTTCACGTTCGCGCAGCAGCGCCAGCCAGGTCTGCGCAGCCTTCGACAGATAGGCGCCCCGGCGCCAGATGAAAGCGATGTCCCAGCGCAAGTAATCCGGCGCGTTCAAGGTAAGGCGCACCACGCCTGGCCGCACCAGTCCGCGCGCCACCACGCTGGGCAGCAACACCACGCCTTGTCCGGCGGCGACCAGCGCCGCGAGAAAATCCGCCTGCCCACTGCGCCCGCCTTCCTTCGGGGTGAAGCCCATCTGCTGGCAGGCCTGAAGCAAACGATCGTTGAGCACGAAACTGCGCTGATACAAAAGGAACGGCGTATCGGCCAATTCCTCCAGGCCAATTTCGCCTTTTACCGCCAGTGGGTGATCCACCGGAAGCAGCGCATCGAGCGGTTCATCGCAGAACGGCTGAAAGTCGAACTGCGGATCTTTCGGCAGCAAGCTGCCACCCAACTCCAGCTCCCCGCTGAGCACAGCCTGTTCGATGTTGCGACTGCCACCCTCTATCAGTTGAACGCTGATGTTCGGATATCGCCGTCGGTATTCGGCAAATAGCCCGGCAAACAACGCGTCGCTGCCCAGTAATGGCAGCCCGAGACGCAGCTCGCCGCGTGCCAGATGACTGAGATCATCCAGCTCGCTGAGCAATTCATTGCGCAACCGCAGCATGCCTTCGGCCCGTTGCAGCACCACGCTGCCGGCGGCGGTCAGGCGTATTTGCGAGCCCAGCCGTTCAAGCAGCGGGGTGCCGAGACTTTGTTCGAGCTGGGCAATCTGCTTGCTCACCGCAGACTGACTGATGTGCAGGTTTTTTGCGGCTTGAGTGAAACCGCCCTGATGCATGACTTCGACAAAGCTTTTGAGCTGTTTGAATTCCATGGCCTGATTCCAGATTGGAATGGCCTTGAGTCTAACAATTCGCTTCGGAGATGGAAGTCCGGTTCGTAAAATAGGCACCTGTGAAAGGAGCCCCCCGATGAAATCCTCGACCGTTAAATACTTTTCCCGCCTGCTGGCCGAACTGGCCGTGCTGCTCGGTCTCTACCTGCTCGGATGCCAGATCGCAGCGTGGCTGCCCTGGCCGATTCCCGGCGGGGTGATCGGCATGGCATTGCTGCTGCTGGCTTTTGCGTTCGGCTGGGTCAAACCGGCGGCGCTGCAAATGGGCGCGGGATTGCTGATGGCCGAGATGCTGCTGTTCTTCATTCCGGCGTTGATGAGCCTGCTGGATTACGGCGCGTTGCTGCACGATGACGGCTGGCGGATCTTGTTGGTGATCGCGGCCAGCACATTGATGGTGATGCTGGTGACCGCGTTCACCGTAGAGCTGGCCGTGCGCCTGAGGCGGTCCCATGAAGCTTGAGCTGATGCCGATGTTCTGGCTGGCGTTCACGTTGCTGGCTTATCTGTTCAGTCGCTGGCTGTATCGCCGGACCGGGCGCTACGTGTTGTCGCCACTGATTCTGGTCCCCGCGTTGCTGCTGGCGCTTGCCGTGCCGCTGCACACCGCTTACGCCGAATACTCGAGCAATACCCATTGGCTGATGCTGGTGCTTGGTCCGGTCACCGTGGCATTTGCGGTGCCGATCTGGCAGCAGCGCCAGTTGCTGGTGCGGCATTGGTCGGCATTGCTGCTGGGCATGCTGGCCGGCAGTGCGGCGTCGATCGCCACTTCGTTCGGTCTCGCGAAAGCACTGGCGCTGGACAGTCCGGTGGCGCTGTCGCTGGTGCCGCGCTCGATCACCACACCGTTTGCCATGCCGCTGGCCCAGGACCTCGGTGGCGTGCCGGAACTGACAGCGGTGTTCGTGATGTTCACCGGGGTGTTCGGCGCGATGCTCGGTGGTGTGCTGCTCAAGTGGTTGCCGTTGCGCAGCGCTTTGGCACGCGGTGCATTGTTCGGCGTCGGTGCGCACGGCGCCGGGGTCAGCCGGGCCCATGAAGTGGGTGGCGAAGAAGGCTCGGTCGCGGGCCTGGTGATGGTGCTCACCGGGCTGCTCAATCTGTTCGCCGCACCTTTGTTGGCGTCGTTGCTTTGACATGGATCCAAGCTGTTTGCGTTGCTGACTCGTTCAGTCATCAAGCTGGCTGCCAATGCAACTACGCGACCGTCCGGGGCTGACTAGACTGCTGACACACGCAAAAACAATAAGAACGCAGAGGTGCATACAGTGAGCGTAGCCCCCGTCCCTTCGTCCATAAACGTCAAAGACCAGGTCAGTGCCGCGGAATGGCAGACCCGGGTCGATCTGGCCGCCTGCTATCGTCTGGTCGCGCTGCATGGCTGGGATGATCTGATCTTCACCCACATTTCCGCCAAGGTGCCCGGCACCGAAGATTTCCTGATCAACCCGTTTGGCCTGATGTTCCATGAGATCACCGCCTCGAGCCTGGTGAAGGTCGACCAGGCCGGCAACAAACTCATGGACAGCCCTTACGAAATCAATCCCGCTGGCTACACCATCCACAGCGCCGTGCATGAAGTCCGCCACGACGTGGCCTGCGTGCTGCACACCCATACCGCTTCCGGTGTCGCGGTGTCGGCGCAGAAGCAGGGTGTGCTGCCGATCAGTCAGCAATCGTTGTTCGTGCTGTCGAGCCTGGCCTTTCACGCCTATGAAGGGGTGGCGCTTAACCATGAAGAGAAAGCGCGGTTGCAGGCGGATCTGGGCGACAACAATTTCCTGATGCTGCACAACCACGGTCTGCTGACCTGTGGCGGCACCATCGCCGATACCTTCCTGATGATGTTCACCTTCCAGCGCGCCTGCGACATCCAGGTCATGGCGCAGACCGGCGGGGCCGAACTGATTGCCATCGAACCGCAGATTCTGGCAGGCGCCAAGGCGATGATCGCCGGTGTCACCAAAAGTGCTCAAGGCATGGGTGGCGCGCTGGCCTGGCCGGCGCTGCTGCGCAAACTCGATAAACAAGACCCGGGGTATAAACTCTAATGCCTCTTGCCGAGATTCCGCTGAGTGCCTGGCGCAAACGCAGCCAGGCGTTTGTCTTCCATGGTCAGCCGATCCGCTACTGGACGGCCGGGCAGGGTGAACCGCTGCTGCTGATCCATGGCTTTCCCACGGCCAGTTGGGACTGGCATTACTTGTGGCAACCACTTTCCCAGCGCTACCGGGTGATTGCCTGCGACATGCTCGGCTTCGGTGACTCGGCCAAACCGCTCAATCACACCTACAGCCTGCTGGAGCAGGCCGATCTGCAACAGGCCTTGCTCGCGCATCTGCAGGTCGAGCAACCGGTGCACATTCTGGCCCACGACTACGGCGACAGTGTTGCCCAGGAATTGCTGGCCCGTCATTACGAAGACCTGATCGAAGTCGCCAGTTGTGTGTTCCTCAACGGTGGTCTGTTTCCGGAAACCCACCGGCCACTGCTGACGCAAAAACTGCTGCTCAGCCCGCTGGGCTGGATGATCGGCCGGGCCTTCACCCGGGATGCGCTGGTGAAAAGTTTCCATCAGATTTTCGGCCCGGACACCCGGCCCAGCGAAAGCGAGATGGATGATTTCTGGAGCCTGATCGAGTGCAATCGCGGGCAACGCGTCATGCACAAGCTGATTCACTACATTCCCGAGCGTCGGGTTCAGCGTGATCGCTGGGTCGCGGCGATGCAGCGCGGCGAGGTGCCGCTGCGGGTGATCGATGGTGAAGTCGATCCGATTTCCGGGGCGCACATGGTCGAGCGTTATCGCGAGCTTATCCCCGACGCGGACATCGTGCTGTTGGCGGGTATCGGCCACTACCCGCAAACCGAAGCGCCGGTACAGGTGCTCAAACACTATCTCGCATTTCGCGATCACTTCGTGTTGCCACCGCGCAAGGCGGCGTGCTCCTGAGTTCTTGCCGGAGGCGCCTGGCGCCCCGGCACGTTTTCATCATCCCCCAGCCTTATCGCGCACCATTCAGCCCCAGCCGTGTTCGTTGTGACCGAGCGCGTCGTGCCTGACACTCGGGGACACTGTCCCTCAGGCCTGCTGGAGTTGCCCCGATGAATGATTCTGTGCGTTTCGAAGATAAAGTCGTGATCGTCACCGGAGCCGGTGGTGGCCTGGGACGCGCGCACGCCTTGCTGTTCGCCAGACAGGGCGCCAAAGTGCTGGTCAACGACCTCGGCGGCTCGACTCAGGGCGAAGGCGCCAACGCTTCGGCGGCCGACCGCGTGGTGGCGGAAATCCGCGAGGCCGGCGGCATCGCCGAAGCCAACCATGACTCGGTCACCGACGGCGAAAAACTGGTGCAGAACGCGCTCGACGTATTCGGCCGCGTCGACGTGGTGGTCAACAACGCCGGGATCCTGCGCGACAAGACTTTCCACAAAATGGAAGACGCCGACTGGGATCTGGTCTATCGCGTCCATGTCGAAGGCGCCTACAAGGTGACCCGCGCCGCGTGGCCGCACCTGCGCGAGCAGAACTATGGGCGAGTGATCTTCACCGCATCGACCTCGGGCATTTACGGCAACTTTGGCCAGTCCAACTACGGCATGGCCAAACTCGGCCTCTACGGCCTGACTCGCACCCTGGCCATCGAAGGCCGCAAGAACAACATCCTGGTCAACGCCATCGCCCCCACCGGCGGCACCCGCATGACCGAAGGCCTGATTCCGCCGCAAGTGTTCGAACAACTCAAACCGGAACTGGTCAGCCCGCTGGTGGTGTACCTGGCCAGCGAGCAATGCCAGGAAACCTCGGGCCTGTTCGAAGTCGGCGGCGGCTGGATGGGCAAAGTGCGCTGGGAGCGCAGCCTGGGCGCCGGGTTCGATCCCCGCGTCGGTTTTTCCCCGGAAGACGTCGCGGCGCACTGGCAGCAGATCTGTGATTTCGAAGGCGCGGCGCATCCAAAGGACAACATCGAGGCGCTGAAGGAAATGATGGCGAACCTGCAGAAATATTCGCTGTAAACCGTACCGGCAAGGTCAAGAAACGACCTTGCCTTTCAAGTGTTCAAGGAAAGTATTTGGCCACGAGTGCCGCCAGGTTTGCCGCCGTCTGTGCGTCCATTTCTCCTTCGCAGGCTTGCGGGCGAAAGTGCAATTGAAAGGCACGCACGAGTTGCCGATAGCCCGCCTCGTCTGTGGCCCTGGATGTGTCGTAGCCATAGGTCTTGAACTGTTGCAGCAGGTTGGCCCGGGATGGAATGCCTGATTCGGTGAACTGCTGCAAAAAGCGGTTCCGGGTGTCCTCGTCATACCAGGCGCCAACGCCCTTCAAATACAACGCGTACCACGGAAACATCGGTCCGGGATCACTCTTGCGGCCGATGGCAATGTCCGAATGGCCGAGCACCTGGGTCGGCCCGATATCCGGATAGCGCGCAAGAATGTTCAATGCCAATTCTTCGATCGCACGGATCTGTTCAGGATGGTACGGCGGAAAGTTGAAGAGGCCGTCCTTGAATGTCGCCATGTTGACGATTTCCACGCCGATGGACGTGTCGTTGAGGTTGCTGCGATTACCCCACTGACTGATCCCGGCATGCCAGGCACGCTGGGTTTCATCCACCAGACCGAAAACTTCCTGAGTGCTGTGACCGGCCCGCTGATAGCTGGGATCAGTGATGTCCGGCACCAGATAGTGCGCACTGACACTCGGGCCGGTCAGGGCGGCAATCGAGCCGGCGAAGTCGACGGCGGTGTAGTGAAAGACAAGAAACCGAATCCGTCCGTTGAAACTGTGGATGGAGCGGTATTGGTTATAGCTGATGGTTTTCAACGAGCAATCCTTCCAATGGATAAAGTCAAAACCAGCCCTTTGTGTTCGCTGGTCTGGCAATGATCTTAATTGAGAAGCGCGATCGCGAAGTTACAGAGACGTGTAGCCGATTTCGGGAAATTGTGTAGTTCGGGCACTTGTAGATCGCATTGCCCAGTGCAGAGGAAGCTGTCGGTGCGCCAGCGACATTTGCCAGGTCGCGCCCATAAAAAAGGCCGCTGCAAACGCAGCGGCCAAGGTAAGACGTTGGATCAAGGAGCTACAAATCAACGTCAGTGAACACCGGGGCGATGGATCGAGGAAATGCTTCTGTCCATCAGAAATCGGTTGCCGACGACTCGGTCGCGGACTTTGTGCTTGCGGGCGGTGCGCCGTGAAAGCCCGCTCAGAATAAGCGCTCGAGACCAAAGTAAAAATAGCGAAACCGGACATGCACTGTTACGGGGCATGTAACAGTGCAGTGATTCGAAGGGCCATCATCCGTCACGTTGATGGTGGTGCATCCAGCCTGTTCATGGCGGGCGCAGAGCCTTGCCGCAGGCGGGGATTCATCCTTTCGAGCGACGGCGCGAATACCTCCTTGGTGCGCTTATCGTCCCCGTGTAGCGGCAGTAGGGTGGGGCCTTCTGTCACTCACCGGGGAAGACGCATGACAAAAACAACAATGCGCGCCATCTTCACACCGCAGGCGCTCGCCGCTGCGGTGGCCTTGGGCTGCTGTGCCCAGGCGCACGCGGTCGCTTTCAATATCGGGGAAATCGAAGGCACCTTTGATTCTTCGCTGTCGGTCGGCGCGAGCTGGGGCATGCGCGATGCCGACAAGTCGCTGGTGGGTACGGTCAACGGCGGAACCGGCCAGTCGTCCACCGGTGATGACGGGCGTTTGAACTTCAAGAAAGGCGAGACCTTTTCCAAGATCTTCAAGGGCATCCACGACCTCGAACTGAAGTACGGCGACACCGGTGTGTTCGTGCGCGGCAAGTACTGGTACGACTTCGAGCTCAAGGACGAAGACCGCGAGTTCAAGCCGATCAGCGACAAGGGCCGCAAGGAGGGCGCCAAGTCCTCCGGCGCGCAGATTCTCGATGCGTTCATCTATCACAACTATTCCATCGCCGATCTGCCGGGCACCGTGCGCGCCGGCAAACAGGTGGTGAGCTGGGGTGAAAGTACTTTCATCGGCAACTCGATCAACAGCATCAACCCGATCGACGTTTCGGCGTTTCGCCGGCCGGGTGCGGAGATCAAGGAAGGGCTGATTCCGGTAAACATGCTGTTCGCCTCTCAGGGGCTCACCGATCAACTGACGGTCGAGGGCTTCTATCAACTGGAATGGGATCAGACCGTCCTCGACAACTGCGGCACCTTCTTCGGTGTTGACGTGGCGGCGGACGGCTGCAACAACGGCTACACCGTCGGCAGTCCGGCGATCGCCCCGTTTGTACCGCTGACGGCAGCCTTCGGTCAGCCGATCCAGGTGACCCGCGAAGGCGTGATCGTGCCCCGTGGCGGCGACCGCGATGCGCGGGATTCCGGACAATGGGGTACGGCACTGCGCTGGCTCGGCGATGACACCGAGTACGGCCTCTACTTCATGAATTACCACAGCCGCACGCCGACCGTCGGCACCAGCACCGCCGGGCTTTCGACCCTCGCGGCGCTGCCGGGCATGGTCGGGATCGCAAACGGTCTGGCACCCGGCAGCGGTTCGGGGCTGGCGCAAAGCGTGATGCTTGGGCGCGGCCAGTACTACCTCGAATACCCGGAAGACATCCGCCTGTACGGCGCGAGTTTCTCCACCACGCTGCCGACCGGCACCGCCTGGACCGGCGAGATCAGCTACCGGCCCAACGCGCCGGTGCAGGTCAACACCAACGACTTGACCCTGGCGCTGCTCAATCCGATTGCCGGCGGTGCCGCGTCGCCGCTGGTGACCTCGCCGGGCGCCGACAACAAGGGCTACCGGCGCAAGGAAGTGACGCAGATCCAGAGCACGCTGACGCACTTTTTCGATCAGGTCTGGGGTGCGGAACGCCTGACCCTGGTCGGCGAAGCGGCGGTGGTGCGGGTCGGTGGGCTGGAGTCGCGCAGCAAGCTGCGTTATGGCCGTGACTCGGTCTACGGTCAGTACGGTTTCGGCGGTGACACCGACGGTTTCGTCACCTCCACCTCCTGGGGCTATCGCGCCCGGGCGATCCTCGATTACGCCAACGTGATCGGCGGGATCAACCTCAAACCCAACCTGTCCTGGTCCCACGACGTTGCCGGTTATGGCCCCAACGGTCTGTTCAACGAAGGCGCCAAGGCCATCAGCGTCGGGGTGGATGCCGATTACCGCAATACCTATACCGCCAGCCTGAGTTACACCGACTTTTTCGGTGGTGACTACAACACCCTCGAAGACCGTGACTTCGTGGCGCTGAGTTTCGGTGTGAACTTCTGATCTGCCCGAGAAGGATGAATGCAATGCGCAAGATGATTCTGCAATGCGGTGTCCTGGCCCTGAGCCTGCTGGCCGCCAACGTGATCGCGGCGGTCTCGCCGGAAGAGGCCAGCAAGCTCGGCACCAGCCTGACGCCGCTGGGCGCCGAAAAGGCCGGCAACGCCGACGGCTCGATTCCGGCCTGGTCCGGCGGTATTGCGAAAAACGCCGGTGCGGTCGACAGCAAAGGCTTTCTGGCGGACCCGTTCGCCAGCGAAAAACCGCTGTTCACCATCACTGCTGCCAACGTCGACAAGTACAAGGACAAGCTGTCCGACGGCCAGGTGGCGATGTTCAAGCGCTACCCCGAAACCTACAGGATCCCGGTCTACCCGACCCATCGCACCGTGGCCGTACCGCCGGAAATCTACGAATCGGCCAAGCGCAGTGCGCTCAACGTCACTAGCATCAACGACGGCAACGGCCTGGCCAACTTCACCGGCAACCGTTACTACGCATTTCCGATTCCGAAGAACGGTGTTGAAGTACTGTGGAATCACATCACCCGGTATCACGGCGGCAATCTGCGACGGATCATCACTCAGGTGACCCCGCAGACCAATGGCAGCTACACACCGATCCGCTTCGAAGAAGAGATCGCCGTGCCGCAACTGATGAAGGATCTCGATCCGGAAAAAGCCGCCAACGTCCTGACCTTCTTCAAGCAGTCGGTGACCGCCCCGGCGCGTCTGGCCGGTAACGTGCTGCTGGTGCACGAGACCCTCGATCAGGTGAAGGAACCGCGTCTGGCGTGGATCTACAACGCCGGGCAACGCCGAGTGCGTCGTGCGCCGCAAGTTGCCTATGACGGGCCGGGCACCGCTGCCGATGGCCTGCGCACCTCGGACAACTTCGACATGTTCTCCGGTGCGCCGGATCGCTACGACTGGAAACTGATCGGCAAAAAGGAAATGTACATTCCGTACAACAGCTACAAGCTCGACTCGCCGAGTCTCAAGTACGACGACATCGTCAAGGCCGGGCACATCAATCAGGACCTGACCCGCTATGAACTGCACCGGGTCTGGGAAGTGATCGGCACGGTGAAACCGAACGAGCGGCACATCTACGCCAAGCGCCACATGTACATCGACGAGGACAGCTGGCAAGTGGCGCTGGCCGATCATTACGACGGTCGCGGGCAACTGTGGCGGGTGGCCGAGGGACACGCGCAGTATTACTACGATCACCAGACCCAGGCCTACACCCTTGAAGCGCTCTACGACATCATCGCCGGTCGCTACATTGCTCTGGGGATGAAGAACGAAGAGAAGCACAGCTTCGAATTCGGCTTCGAAGCCAAGGCTGCCGACTACACGCCGTCAGCCCTGCGCGCCGAGGGCGTACGGTAAGGGTTTTGATACATCGGCAAGGCGAAAGGCGACCGTACGGTCGCCTTTTTTATGGGCGCCAATCAGCTTGCTGAATACTCGTCAACAAGCGCCGGAGAGAGGTCTAGGGTGAGCGTACAACGATAAGAAGGCGCACCCGATGACCGCCATGACACCCAGTTTGGACCGACCGGATTTTCTCCCGAGACTGTCTCCCCATCATCTGCCGCGCCCGCGCCTTTGCGAGGCACTCTTCGATTCGACGGCCCGGGTCAAACTGATCTGTGCGCCGGCCGGCAGCGGTAAAACCGCGCTACTCACCGAGTGCCTGCTGCAAGCGCCGGTCAATTGCACCGTCTGCTGGTTGCCGCTGGCAGGGGCTGCCTTGGGTGTCGGCGAATTTTGCGAACGGCTTGCACGTGCGATGGGACTGACGGCCTCGGACGAGGCTTCGTTGCTTTATGAACTGGCGCGAAGGTCCTCGGAAACCTGGGTGTTGATCGACGATTACTGCCGCAATCCTCAGCCGGCGCTGGACGCATTGCTCGACCGGATGCTGGCGATCAGCAGTCCGGCCGTGACATGGTGGATCGGTACGCGGCGGCGGCCACCCTGCAACTGGCCGCGTCTGCTGCTCGATGATGCCCTGTACGAATGTGAAGGGGCGATGCTGGCGCTGACCCGGGACGAAATCGCACAACTACTGCGCCACTTGCCGCCAGACCAGGCCGACAGCGTGGCGGCTCGTATTCATCAGCGCAGCGGTGGCTGGTGTGCCGGAGTACGGATGCTGATGATGCAAAAATGCGACTGGTCGCAAAAGACCTTGCCCCAGCAGCGCATGGATACCTTGCTGGACTACCTGCAACACGAACTGTTCAGCGGCCTGAGCCCGGAACTGGCCGAAGCCTGGCGGGTGCTGGCGCATTTGCCGCGTTTCAATGCCAGCCTTTGCGATCACCTGTTTGGTGCCGGAGACGGGGCGCAATGGATGCGCAACCTGCAGACGCTGGGATGTTTTATCGAACCCTGGCGAGGATCTCCGGACTGGTTGCAGGTGTGTGCGCCACTGTCACGCCTGATGCGTGACGAACCGTGGCCTGCCGGGCGTTCCTGGCATCGCCGGGCCTGTCAGTGGTTTGCTGCCGGGCAACATTGGAAATGTGCTTTCGAGCAGGCGCTGCTGGCCGAGGAGTACGAGGTCGCTGTGAGTCTGTTACAGCATTTCAGTTTCGAGCATCTGTTCGAGGAACAGACGGTCGTGCTGTTGCTGCGTCTATATGAACAGCGCGGCGAGGAACTGTTGCTGGGTTCGGCGCAACTGGTCGGGTTGATCACGGCTGCATTGTTGTTCGCCGGTCGTTTTGTCCAGGCGGCGGATTGCATCGGGCAGCTGTCGCGTTTTTTGCCGCCACCGTCGGCTGGCCAGCAACGGCAATTGATTGCCCGCTGGCAGGCTCAGCAAGGCTGGCTGTTGCACCTGCAAGGACGGATGGAAGAGGCGCGTGATCACTTTGAACAAGCCTTGAGCGATCTGTCGCCGAAGGCCTGGACAGCGCGCCTGCTGTGCCTGTCGGGACGTACACAGCAGGCGCTGCTGTGTGGCGATCTGGAGCTGGCGCATTCGATCAATCGTGAAGCACTTTGCCTGGCCCGGGCTGAAGGTTCATTGCTGTTCGAGGCGTTGCTGGAGCTTGATCATGCCCAGGTGCTCGAACAGCGTGGTGGGGCCGCCCGGGCCGAAGAGCTGCTGGCCAATCTCTGCGAAATGCTCGGATTGTCCATTGAGCGGCCGACGCCGCTGCTGGGCCGTATCGCCCTGCGACGCGGGCGACTGGCGCTAAGCCTGGGACAGCAGGAACGGGCAGCCGAGTTCTTTCAACAGGGGCTCGACGACTGTCTGCGCAGCTTTGACAAGCGTGTGCTTTACGGCTTTCTGGGGCTGGCTCAACTGGCTGCCGATCAGAGGGATTTCCCACAAGCCTTCATGCGTCTGCGCGATGCGGAACGGTTGATGCAGCAGCGGCAGATTCCGGACACGGTCTATCGCAGCATCCTGTTGCAGGTCAGCAGCGAATTCTGGCTGCAACAGGGGCGGCCAGAACTGGCCCGGGAGGCCTTGACTCGGGTAATTCGGCACTTTCGTGGCCCCAACGCACGGCAGGCACCGCCGGCGACGCTGGAGCTTGTCCCGCGCATCGAGTGTTTGCTGATTCTGGCCGAGACCCGGTTGCATCAGGCACCTCAACCAATGGCACGTTTGCAGCGACTGTTCGAACAGGCCAGATCCCGTCGGATGATCCTTCTTGAAGCCGAACTGTTGCTGGCGATGGGGGAGGTGGCCTCGTTGCTCGATGAAGGCGAATCTGCCCGGCTTTACTTTGAAAGAGGCCGGGCATTGGCAAGCCATTTCAAGTTGTCACGATTATTGTTGAAGTTTGAAGAGCAAGTGCCGGATGCCTGGGTTGATTTGGTACAGCAAAAGAAACTTTCAGATAAAAGTGGCGATGAAAATTCATTGAGTTTGCGAGAGTCTCAGGTCCTGGAATTGATTGCTTCGGGAAACTCCAATCAACAAATAGCGGACAAGTTGTTCATCTCATTGCATACGGTTAAAACTCATGTCAGAAGAATTCACGCCAAGTTGGGCGTGGAACGTCGGACGCATGCCGTGGCGCGGGCAAGAATGCTGGGGTTGTGCAGTTAATTGTCAGTTAGTTGTCAGCTAATTGTCAGTTAATGAAATTGTAGATCAGGTTGGCGACCGGAGTTTTCAATACTTTGTAAAGTGTGGTGGGTGTCTGTGTGGGTGCTTCTCAAGCTAAGTTAATTACACGTTTCGGGTGATGTTGTATTGCCTGGTAGAATGTGTATTGCCGGAGTTTGTTTATGAGTGCCATGGAAAAGATTTCGATTGAAACAAGTCTGGGTAAAGTTGATCAGGGTTTTGTAGAGTTTGAACGTATGCTGGGAGGGTTGCCTTCGTTCAAGTCGTATTTGCAGGAGCTAGTGTTAAACGAACTTCAGAAATTGCTGCCGGATATTTACATCAGCAAGACTTACGTCACTGCCCGAAGTCGGGAAATCGTCAATCCGCAACCGACCGGGCTGGTCATGGACGTATTCATGCAGTGCCTGGCGCGGGGCCGGGCACCCGTGTATGACGCCAGCCAATACGGCGTCTACGACTGGCCTGACTCCACGGATGACGAGGATCGAATCCAGGGTCTGGATGTGGCTGCCGTCGGCTCGGTGATCGCCAATGTGTTGGGCTCGCTGGCACAAAAATACTCGCCCTTGCTGGCGCAATATTGGGCCGCATCTTCGGGCAAGGATGACAAGGGGCGCAAGCTGCCGTCGCGCAGCCGTCAACTACAGGATGCCTATGCCGCGCTGTTCTGGCAGGAATTGAGTGCGACAGTGCAGTTGCAAGGTGTGCTACCGGAAGTAGAGGAAAGTTTTGCCGTCTTCATAAGGGGCGCATCCATGACGCCGGCCTACAGTGTTTCTCTGCAACTGGAAAACGGCCGATTCGCGACGCTGGCCGGTTGCTTTGTCACTTACCTCTCTGGCCGCTCGGTCTCTGAACTGATACCGGGCGAGAACGAATGGGTCGTTCTTTTCACTCACGTGAACGGCCTGGAAACATTCCGCACATCGGCCATGATGCAGCGTGTTCTGGAGCAGCGCCTGAGCAACCCGGACAGCCGGCTGCAACTGCTCAAGGGCATTGCCCTGGAAGACGCCGCTCAGGTCAGGCAGGTTCCGGACATCCGTTACCTGAACATTCAGGGAGAACTCTTCCACACCCTCACGGCCGGGTTGCTAGAACAGCAGCAGAGAGACGTGACCTGGCATCTTCGCCAACTGGAAAAAAACGGCGCGGATCTGCAGGCCGTCATTCAGTCCATCGAATCGGTGCATCGTCAGCAGACAGTGAGCGATACCGCAAAGGGACGCATTGCCCACCTCCTGATCCTGATGAACAAGAAAAATCGGCCGCAATGGCTCAAGGACGCTCCCGCCGCCCATCAGGAAGTTTTCGCCTCGATGGAAAACGGATTGTTGAGAAGTCAGGTGGCATTGCATGAGTCGATGGGCGGGGTGTCTTCATTCCAGGAATATGTGCGCGGTGTCGTCGAAACTCATATTTCCGCAGACGATACCCAACGTGTGGATCCTGATACGGTCTGGGTGACGGTGCAACATTCGCTGCCGATGGGCAGCCGGCGTATCGAGCATATCGAGCGTAAAACCCTGACCCAGCTGTTCATGTACGGCGTGCATGACAAGGGGGCTGCGTACTCGATCAAGTTCGAGGCGTTTCACAACAACCCGCGACTGACCGCGTCCAATATCGAACGCACCATCCGCCAGCTTGATCTGCGGGTGCAATACGCCAATGAACGCAATGACCGCTTTGGACGGGCGTCGGTCAGAGAAGCCATGTGTAAAGTGCTGGCACAGCAGATTGCCGTCAGTAACTTCGCCGCGATCCTGCAAAAACACATCAGCCCGCAGGCCCAGGATATGGTGCAGCGGTATCTGCTCGGGAAACCGGAAATGGAGGCAACGGGAGTTGCTTTCCGGCCTTACTACAAACCGTTCAGGGACATGCTTGCGTTTCGCGCGAAAGGCGCGGCGCCTGATCACTCAAGGCATGTCCTTTATGCACCCGGCGCACCGACAGGGCAGCAGTGGTTCGAGTTCACCGATCTGACGGCATTGAAGCGACAGTTCATTGCCTGGGGATTCGAGCCGCGTGACCGTGACTTCCTGACCGGTCAGGCATTCAGCGAAAATCGTGCGGAATTCGAGAAGGACTACCTTTCCTTCAGCGAACCGGGCCCGGTATTCCAGCCATGGTGGTGGGGGGACGTGACACTGGTGCAATGGACTCAAGGGCTGGATGATGGCCCGCTGATGGGGGCCATCCACGGGATCATCGACTGGGAAGTCGCTGAGGAAAAAGTGGCTACCCCCGTCTGGTACCGGAACGCGGCGGCGCAGGATCGTGAGCTGCTCACCCGGCTGAATACGGAGTTCAAGGCGATCTACGAAGTGTCAAAAGATGAGCTGAATATCCCCACAATGGTGTCGTTTTCGCGAGACCTGGTGATGGAAAGGCTGAACCGTCATCTGCGAGGGGCTGACCCGAAACACCCATTGATCGATCCTGATCAAGTGAACGTCAAGGTGCGTGGGCAGGAGTGGATGACGCTTACTCAACTGTTCATTCAATGGCAACTCTGGCCGAGCGATGGTCAGGTGGCATTTGCCTCCAGAAATGGTGCTTCGCTGGGAAATCTGAATGCGAGCGTTGTGAGGGCCTTGATCAGCCTGAAACCGGCCATGGCGTATGAGTGGCATCTGGTTGACCATTTCGCCAATTCCCCGAAGCAGAGCCTGAAGGCGAAGCTCTTCTGCAAGGTCAAGCAAAACGAAATGCTCAAGGCTGCAGTGACCCAAAAGATGCAGGGCTCCCTGTCCTCCGAGCAATTCAATTGGTTGGCGGGACTGGTCGAGGGGCTGGATCATGACCGCCCTCATGAGCTGGAACCGTTCAAACCCGGAACCACCCCGCAGGAAGGTATTTATACGCTGACCCTTGAGGGGCGACGCATCGAGGGTGCCTACACGTTCGGACGCCGTGTGGCGGGGAAGTTGCAACTGCTGGTCTACATTCCCAAGGCACCGGACGGTTTGAGCTTTCGTCCGCTCGCGTCGCTGACACTGGGACTCAAGGGCGGCAGCCTGGGCAATCACGTCATTGCACTGGCAAGGCTGGAGCACCGAGCTGTCGTGCAGAATTTCGTCATTCGTTGTCAGAAAGCTGCAAACCCCCTCCCTGCACCTGCATTGATCAACAGTTACGCCGTGACTCATTTCAAGTTCGAGTTCGACAGCATGGTTTCGCGGGTGCTCAGCGATGTCGATCATCAAACGACCACGCCTGCCGAGCGTTTCTGGAACACGGTGCTGGTGGTCACGGAGCTGGCGGTGGATATCGTCTCGCTGTTTGTACCGCCGGTGGGACTGGTCGCCAGTATCGTACGGATCACAAGGTCGATCGTTCAGGGCATCGTTGCCTACAGCCTGGGGGATGACGACGCAGGCAGGAACCATCTGGCCTCGGCCTGGAGAAGCTCCATCCTCTTGTACGTCGGCGTGATCGCCGGTGTTGGCGGATCGGTTTCGGCGGTGGGCGCGTTGACACGGGTCAAGGATATCGCGGACATCGTATCGACCGCGACCGGCGTGCCGGTCGGGATCGGTTACATCACCGCAGCGGTTTCTCCCCATGTGATTGCGGACAGCAAGACCCATATCGTCGGCTGATCATTCAATCTTTCAAGCTGGCTGATACCCCATCCGCCAACTCACGGCCCGCGTCGCCGCCAGCAACCGCTGCGCCGCCGGGCCGTTTTCGTCGGCGTGGAACAACGAGGTCGGGCCGACGATGGTCAATACCGCCGCGACCTGCCCGAGGGCGTTGAACACCGGTGCCGAGAGAGCATCGACGCCAGGCATCAGCAAGCCGTGGACATGATGCAGACCGCGTTCGCGAATCTGTCCGCACAACGCCGCATAGGCTTTTTCGTCCGCCAGCGGATGGCCGCCGACGGCGATTTCCTGCTCGCGCAATTCATCGGTTTCACGATGCGGCAGGTACGCGCCGAAGACCAGACCAGTGGATGAACTGAGCAGCGGCAACACCGAGCCCAGTTGCGTCACCACGGTTACCGCGCGCACCGCCGGTTCGATGTGCACCACGGTCGCGCCCTGATTGCCCCATACCGCCAGGAAACAGGTTTCGTTGAGTTCGTCGCGCAGCTCGGCCAGGGGCAGGGCGGCGACTTTCAGCACGTCCATACTGTTGAGTGCCGCCAGGCCCACGCGCAGCGCTTCACGACCCAGGCCGTAATGGTTGGTGGCGGTGTTCTGCTCGGCGAAGCCGCTGGCGATCAATGCCTGCAGATAACGATGAACCTTGCTCGCCGGCATCTGCACATGTTCGGCCAGACGCGACAGCGAAGTGGACGGCGACAACTCGGCCAGGGCCTTGAGGATGTCGGTGCCGACCTCGGCGGAGCGGACTTTCTGTTTGCCGTTGCTGTCGCTGGTTTTTTCCATGGTGCTGCCGTGTCCCGGAACGAATGGGCGTCTTTATAGCTTGACGCTGGATAGCGAGCAAATTACGTTATGCGTAATTGAATTACGATAAAAATAACCCCGGCGTGCCAAGACCTCCGATCCAGAGCGTCCGGCCATGCCGACTCCCTGTTCAGGAGGCTCCATGAACCTCGATTCAGCCCTGGCTTACCAGTCCGGTTTCGGCAACGAATTCAGCTCCGAAGCGTTGCCCGGCGCGCTGCCCGTCGGCCAGAACTCTCCGCAAAAAGCCCCTTACGGTCTGTACACCGAACTGTTCTCCGGCACCGCGTTCACCATGACCCGCAGCGAAGCGCGGCGTACATGGATGTACCGGATCCAGCCGTCGGCCAATCACCCGGCTTTCGTCAAACTGGAGCGGCAACTGGCAGGTGGTCCGTTGGGTGAAGTGACCCCCAATCGCCTGCGCTGGAACCCGCTGGACATCCCGGCCGAACCCACCGATTTCATCGATGGTCTGGTGAGCATGGCGGCCAATACCGCTGCCGAAAAACCGGCCGGCATCAGCATCTATCACTATTGCGCCAACCGTTCGATGGAACGCGTTTTCTTCAACGCCGACGGCGAGCTGCTGCTGGTGCCGCAACTGGGTCGCCTGCGCATCGCCACCGAACTGGGTGTGCTGGAAGTGGCGCCGCTGGAAATCGCCGTGCTGCCACGGGGTTTGAAATTCCGTGTCGAACTGCTCGATCCGCAAGCGCGCGGCTACGTCGCCGAGAACCATGGCGCGCCGCTGCGCCTGCCGGATCTGGGACCGATCGGCAGCAACGGTCTGGCCAATCCGCGGGACTTCCTGACCCCGGTCGCCGCCTACGAAAACCTGCAACAACCGACCACCCTGGTGCAGAAATTCCTCGGTCAGTTGTGGGGCACCGAACTCAATCACTCACCGCTGAACGTGGTCGCCTGGCACGGCAACAACGTGCCTTACAAATATGACCTGCGCCGCTTCAACACCATCGGCACCGTCAGTTTCGATCACCCGGACCCGTCGATCTTCACCGTGCTGACCTCGCCGACCAGCGTCCACGGCCTGGCCAACCTCGACTTTGTGATCTTCCCGCCGCGCTGGATGGTGGCCGAGAACACCTTCCGTCCGCCGTGGTTCCACCGCAACCTGATGAACGAATTCATGGGCCTGATCCAGGGCGAGTACGACGCCAAGGCCGAAGGTTTTGTGCCCGGCGGCGCATCTCTGCACAGCTGCATGAGCGCCCACGGCCCGGACGGCGAGACCTGCACTAAAGCGATCAATGCGGACCTGAAACCGGCCAAGATCGACAACACCATGGCCTTCATGTTCGAGACCAGCCAGGTGCTGCGCCCAAGCCGCTTCGCCCTCGACTGTCCGCAACTGCAATCCACTTACGACGCCTGCTGGGCTTCGCTGCCCGCCACGTTCGACCCGACCCGGAGATAATCCATGACTCAGAATTCCATCACCCGCAGTTGGGTCGCTTCCGCCAATGGCCACAGCGATTTCCCGCTGCAGAACCTGCCGCTGGGTGTGTTCAGCCTCAACGGCTCGGCGCCGCGCGCGGGCGTGGCGATTGGTGAACACATCTTCGATCTGCAAGTAGCGCTGGAGGCCGGGCTGTTCGACGGCGTCGCGCGCCGTGCTGTCGAAGCCATGCGCGGCGGTCAGTTGAACGCCTTCTTCGAACTCGGCCGCGACGCCCGCGTTGCATTGCGCGAACGTCTGCTGGAGCTGTTCAGCGAAGGCAGCACCCATCGCGGCAACATTGAAGCCCAGGGCGCAACACTGCTGCCGCTGGCCGCCGATTGCCAGCTGCACCTGCCGGCGCGCATCAGCGACTACACCGACTTCTACGTCGGCATCGAACACGCGCAGAACGTCGGCAAACTGTTCCGCCCGGACAACCCGCTGCTGCCGAACTACAAACACGTGCCGATCGGCTACCACGGTCGTGCATCCACCGTACGCGCCTCCGGTGCCGACGTGCGTCGCCCGAAAGGCCAGACCCTGCCAGCCGGTGCGACCGAGCCGACCTTCGGCCCGTGCGCGCGTCTGGACTATGAGCTGGAGCTGGGAATCTGGATCGGTCAGGGCAACGAGATGGGCGAGCCGATTGCCATTGGCGATGCCGCTGAACACATTGCCGGTTTCTGCCTGCTCAACGACTGGTCGGCCCGTGACATTCAGGCCTGGGAATACCAGCCGCTTGGCCCGTTCCTGTCCAAGAGCTTCATCACCAGCGTCTCGCCATGGGTGGTGACTGCCGAAGCGCTGGCGCCATTCCGCACCGCACAACCGGCGCGTCCGCAAGGTGATCCGCAGCCGCTGCCGTACCTGCTCGACAAACGCGATCAGGAGGGCGGTGGTTTCGACATCGAGCTGGAAGTGCTGCTGCTTACCGAGAAAATGCGCGAGCAGAATCTGCCGGCCCATCGCCTGACCCTGAGCAACACGCGCTACATGTACTGGACCGTTGCGCAAATGGTCGCGCACCACAGCGTCAACGGTTGCCAGTTGCAGGCCGGTGACCTGTTCGGTTCGGGCACCTTGTCCGGCCCTGAAAACGGTCAGTTCGGCAGCCTGCTGGAAATCACCGAGGGCGGCAAAAAACCGATCGAGCTGGCGTCCGGCGAAGTGCGCAAATTCCTTGAAGACGGCGACGAAATCATCTTGCGTGCTCGCTGCGCCCGCGAAGGTTTTGCCTCGATCGGTTTCGGCGAGTGCCGTGGCACCGTGCTGGCGGCACGCTGACAGGAGCGGGTCATGGATCTTTACACCTATTACCGCTCCACCTCGTCGTACCGGGTGCGGATCGCGCTGGCACTCAAGGGCCTCGACTATCAGGCGCTGCCGGTCAATCTGATCGCAGCGCCTGGCGGCGAGCATCGGCAACCGGCGTATCTGGCGATCAATCCCCAGGGCCGGGTGCCGGCGCTGCGCACTGACGAAGGCAAGTTGCTGATCCAGTCGCCGGCAATCATCGAATACCTGGAAGAGCGTTATCCACAGGTGCCGTTGCTCCCCGAGGACCTCGTTGCCCGTGCCCAGGTGCGCGGTGTGGCGGCGGTGATCGGCTGCGACGTGCATCCGCTGCACAACGTCAGCGTGCTCAATCGCCTGCGCGGGTTGGGGCATGACGAGCCGCAGGTCAACGAGTGGATCGGCCACTGGATCAGTCAGGGGCTGGCGACGGTGGAGCAATTGATCGGCGACAGCGGTTTCTGTTTTGGCGAGTGGCCGTGTGTGGCTGACGTTTACCTGATTGCGCAGTTGTACGCGGCCGAGCGGTTCAACGTTTCGCTGGAGGCCTATCCACGGATTCGCCGGGTCGCCGCGTTGGCCGCTGAACATCCGGCGTTCATTGCGGCGCATCCGGCGAATCAGCCGGACACGCCGTAACCCCTGTGGGAGCGAGCTTGCTCGCGAAGAGGGAGGGTCAGCGCCAGCAATGTCGCCTGACTGACCGCTTTCGCGAGCAAGCTCGCTCCCACAATAGATCTGCGCTGTGACCAAAAAATCATAAAAACAAAACAGGTACCTTGCGATGCACAACCAGATTGCCAGCTTCCGGGCGGCACTCGACGCCCGTCCTGTGTCCCGCTTTCAGTGGTTGCTCCTGATTCTTCTCGCCTTGCTGCTGGTCACCGACGGCTATGACGCCCAGGTGCTCGGTTACGTGGTGCCGGCACTGGCGCAGGACTGGGGCCTGGAAAAGTCCGCGTTCGGCCCGGTGTTCAGCGCCAACCTGCTGGGTCTGACGCTTGGCTCCCTCGCGGTGACGCCTCTGGCCGACCGCTTCGGCGTTCGACGGATTCTGCTCGCCTGCGTGCTGATCTACGCCAGCCTCACCGTGCTGATGGTGTTCGCCGATTCCCTGAATACCCTGATGATCGCGCGCTTCATCTGCGGTATCGGCATGGGCGGCGCGATGCCCAGCGCCATGGCGTTGATGTCGGAATATTCACCGCCGCGCCTGCGTACGCTGATGGTGACGCTGGCGGCTTGCGGCTTCTCGTTCGGCGGTGCGGCCGGTGGTTTTGTGGCGGCCGGCTTCATCGACCGTTTCGGCTGGCAAGCGGTGTTCCTCGCCGGTGGTGTCACGCCGTTGCTGCTGTTCCCGTTTCTCTGGTGGATGTTGCCGGAATCCTTGCCACGTCTGCTGCGTGACGCGCCGCCCTATGCGCGCCTGCGCAAGGTCACCGCACGCATGCTGCCGGAGTGGCAACCGCCCGCCGCATCGGTCGAGCAGAACGAACGCGAGCAGGGCAGCAAGCTGACCGTGGTGGAATTGTTCCGCAACGGTTATGCGCGTCCGACCTTGCTGATCTGGGCAACCTTTTTCGTAAGCCTGATCCTGCTGTATTTCATGATCAGTTGGCTGCCGTCGCTGCTGCTGGAAAGTGGCCTGAAACTCAACGAAGCGAACCTGGTGACGTCGATGTTCCTGTTCGCCGGTACGCTCGGCGCGATCTGCATGGCGTGGTTCGCCGATCGATTGAAAAGCAAGGTGCGACTGTTGTCCGGCGTGCTGGCTGGCGCGGCGGTGTGCACGATTCTGCTGGGCCTGAATCACGACAACCCGCGTTATCTGGTGGCCTGTGTGTTCGCCGCAGGGTTCTGCATCATCGGCGGGCAACTGACGCTCAATGCGTTCGCCAGCAATTTCTATCCGGCCCAGGTTCGCGCCACCGGCACTGGCTGGGCATTGGGAGTCGGGCGATTCGGCTCGATTCTCGGGCCGCTGTTCGGCAGCCTGTTGCTGGCGATGCACATTCCGGTGGAGCAGATTTTCTTCTTCTGCGCGATTCCGGCGGTGATCGCGGCGTTGCTGATCATTCAGGTGCGTTCGCCTTCGCAGGTTGCGCAAGATCCTGTGGGAGCGAGCTTGCTCGCGAAGAACGATAACGCGGTTTGACTGATCGACCGCGTCGCCTGATTCGCGAGCAAGCTCGCTCCCACAAGGGATCAGTGGACGACTGAGTTGGGTGGCAGATGCCCCAGCCGTTCCGTCAGGCGAAGTCGCTGAATCGGGTCGTCACTGAGCAACAGTGCGTGCTCCAGATCGAAACGCTCGGCGTTCGGACAATCGAGGCGCTGGTACAGACTGGCCCGGGCCAGGTAATCGGCGGCGCTGGCGTTGCCCAGTTCGAGCACGCGCTCGGCATCAATCAGCGCCGCGATGAAATCGTCGTGGGTCAGGTGCAACTGGCGCAGGTTGCGTGACAGACGCTGAAGCATCTGCACCGGCTCGGCAGTCAGCAGGTGGTCGGCGTTGAGTTTCATCTGATGGCCGTACTGGCGATGCAGCAGTTCGCGGCAATCGTTCGGATACAGGCGCCGTCCGCCGCACGGATCGAGCAGGTGATCGGCTCCGGGCACTTTCAGCAGGAAGTGCCCGGGGAAGTTCACGCCAACCAGCGGGATCTCCAGACCACGGGCCAGTTCCAGGGCGATCAGTGCCAGCGCCAGCGGCTGGCCGCGTTTGGTCTGCATGACTTTGTGCACCATCGCGGCCTGCGGACGCAGCGGTACGAAATCATCCTGGGCAAAACCGAGGTCAGTCATGCGCCGCAGCAACGGTTGCGCCAGTTCGCTGACCGGAAGCAACGGCAAGCCATAACTGACTCGCTGCTGCAGTTCCTTGAATTCCTGCAACAGCGCTTCGGGATCGGCTTGTTTGTCGTGTTCGGCGGCCATCCACAACGCGGCTTCGAACAGCGCGGGCGGTGAACGGTGCAGACAATCGAAGAAACGTTGGCGCGGACTCATCAAAATCTCCGGAGCATGCCTCGTTTTAGCCCCGTCTTTGCCATTCGTCCAGTGTCGGGGCTGCTCTGCCATCGGGTTATGCCGCAACGTATTGGTCGCTGTCGGGCCTTATTCCCGTGCGCTTCAGCAATTTTTGGGCGCAAGCCTATACTGGCGTCTACCAGAAGTGATTCGGGAGCCTGCCGATGTTTGCTCTCATGCAAAGCACTCGCCTGGAATCGCTGCACCTTAGCGTTGATCCGGTGTCCGGATTGAAGGCGGTCATTGCCATCCATAACAGTCGCCTCGGGCCAGCCCTGGGCGGTTGTCGTTATCTTGCCTACCCGAACGACGAATCTGCGGTCGAGGACGCCATACGCCTGGCCCAGGGCATGAGCTACAAGGCCGCGCTGGCCGGTCTTGCTCAGGGCGGCGGGGTGGCCGTGATCGTGCGGCCGGTCCACGTGGAAAACCGCGCTGCATTGTTTGAAGCCTTCGGCCGTTGCATCGATCAGCTCGACGGGCGCTACATCACCGCCATCGACAGCGGCACCTCGGTGGCGGACATGGATTGCATCGCCCAGCAGACTCAGCATGTCACCAGCACTACTTCAGCCGGCGACCCGGCGCCGCATGCCGCGATGGGCGTGTTCACCGGGATTCGCGCCACGGCCATGGCACGGCTGGGGAGCGACAATCTCGAAGGCTTGCGCGTGGCAATTCAGGGGTTGGGCAATGTCGGGTTTGCGCTCGCGGAGCAGTTGCACGCAGCGGGCGCCGAACTGCTGGTCAGCGACATCGACCACGGCAAGGTGCAACTGGCGATGGAACAGCTCAACGCCCATCCGATTGCCAACGACGCATTGCTCAGCACGCCGTGCGACATCCTCGCACCGTGCGGCCTTGGCGGTGTGCTTAACAGCCACACGGTCACCCAGTTGCGCTGCTCGGCGGTGGCGGGCTCGGCCAACAATCAGCTGACGCATCTGGACGTCGCCGATCAACTGGAACGGCGCGGCATCCTGTATGCACCCGATTACGTGATCAATGCCGGCGGGCTGATCTACGTTTCCCTCAAGCACCGGGGCGAAGAACTGACGACCATCACTGCGCACCTGTCGAAAATCAGTTCGCGGCTGACGGAAGTGTTTGCCCATGCCCAGGCGGAAAAACGTTCACCGGCGCGGGTGGCGGACGAACTGGCGGAAAAGGTGTTGTACCGCTGAGGTTTGTCCGGGCATGAAAAAGCCCCTGAGTCTTTCAACTCAGGGGCTATTCAATTCCGAGGCTATTCAATTCAAAGGCGTCAATTCAGATGCCGATTACTTCGCAGCCTTTGCCGCCTTGGCAGGTTTGGCCGGCGCTTCTGCCGGTTCAGCCACCTCTGCAGGCTCGGTTGCCACAACCGGTGCCGCTGGTGCGTTGATCAGCTCCGACAATGCGTCAGGCTGGCTCTTGAACGCCCGGGCGAACACATCGCGGTTCTTCGCCATGAAGATCCCGACTTCTTCCACTTGCTGCTCGCTCAACGAAGGAACGGCTTTTTCCAGCACTTCGGCCAACAGTTCGGCCAGTTCGAGCATTTTGTCATGACGGTCAGCTTCGGCTTTATCCATGAACAAGCGCTCCAGATCTCGGCTGCTGCGGTATACCACTTCGACGGCCATTCACCACCTCACATGCCTTCACATTAAGTTGTCTTTGCGACTACTGTATCTATATACAGCGAAAAGGATAAGCGAATCCCTGCGCTTTGGGTAGTGGCTTTTCAATGTAGACCGGATTCGGATTTTGTCAGCCCTGCGCCTGCGCGCAGGTGCGACCAAACGCCACGGCGCGGGTTTTGCGTCACCTCGCCATCATGGCGTGGCCTCTTTTCTGCATGCATCTGCGTACGTGCGCAATAACCGTCACGTCCAGCACGCAACATCCGCTCGAACCGGGCTAAGGAACCTTCATCGTGAAAATCAACTGGGCCGAGAAACTGCGGCAAAACGTGCATCAACTGGCCGAGTCCCTGGGCAACCTGTTCGTCGAGACTTTCCACTACCTGGCGCTGTTCGCCATTGGTGCGGTGACCGCGTGGGCGGCGGTGATGGAATTTCTCGGGATGCTCGAGGAAGGGCACATCAAGATCGATGACATTCTGTTGCTGTTCATCTATCTGGAACTGGGGGCGATGGTCGGGATTTATTTCAAGACCAACCACATGCCGGTGCGATTCCTGATTTACGTGGCAATCACGGCGCTGACGCGCCTGCTGATCTCCAACGTCTCCCACCACAATCCGCCAGACATGGGCATCATCTACCTGTGCGGCGGGATTCTGCTGCTGGCGTTTTCGATCCTGGTGGTGCGTTACGCCTCATCGCAATTCCCTTCGGTGAAAATCGAGAACCCGCACCGCAAGATCGGCACGGGTTCCAGTGAACATCCGGAAGTGGAGAAGGGCGAACTCTAGAGGCCGGCAGCTGGCCGGGGCTGATGTCTGGCCTGACGCGGTGGCGGAGTGATTCCGTCGCCGCGGGTCATGGCGTCGAGGATCGCCATGGCGCTATGGCCCTGCTCGATGGCGATGCCGAACTGAATGCTTTGCACCAGGCGCTTGAGGCGCTTGGGGTCGTTGCGCTGTTCGGCGCTGATCATCCGTTTGGCGACGATCCGGCCGCCGTTGGAAAGGGTCAGCATGATGCTGCCGTCGAGCCCCTGAATGCTCAGGTTGATCTGATAGTCCGGCGCGAAGGCATCGGTAATGATCTGAAAAGGATTGTCCATGATGCGTCACCGCCTGATTGAACGTGCAGTTGTTGACCGGCCTTGATCGGGTTGGTTCGCCAAACCTGACCATCGGCCCTTCCGTGGTCCCGTCTCCTTCAGCGATGTAGCAAGGGACATGCCGGGAATATTGTCGAACAATGAAACCGGTCAAAAAGAAGGCGAGCCTATGGCTCGCCTTCTTCGTTTGCGGCCCGTTTCAGGGCAGAACCGAGTAGATGATCGCTGACAGTGCAATCAGACCGATCAGCACCACGAACACGTTGGACGCCTGGCCCGAATACTGGCGCAAGGCTGGCACGCGGCGGATGGCGTACATCGGCATCAGGAACAACAGGCAGGCAATCACCGGGCCGCCGAGGGTTTCGATCATGCCGAGGATGCTCGGGTTGAAGGTCGCCACGGCCCAGCAACTGAGGATCATGAACAGCGCGGTTGCACGGTTCAGCCAGCTCGCCGACATCACCCGGCCACGGCTGCGCAGACTTTTGACGATCATGCCCTGGAAGCCTTCGCTGGCGCCGATGTAGTGGCCGAGGAAGGATTTGGTGATCGCCACCAGCGCGATCAGCGGCGCAGCGTAAGCGATGACCGGGGTCTGGAAGTGGTTGGCCAGGTACGACAGGATCGAGATGTTTTGCGCCTTGGCCGCTGCCAGATCCGCCGGCGACAGCGCCAGCACGCAGCTGAAGCAAAAGAACATCACCGTGACAACCATCATGCCGTGAGCCATGGCGAGAATGCCGCTGCTTTTGCGCTCGGCCTGATCGCCATAGCGCTGTTTCTGGTCGACGGCGAAGGCGGAAATGATCGGCGAATGGTTGAACGAGAACACCATCACCGGGATCGCCAGCCACAGGGTCTTGAGGAACACCGACATTTCCATCGGTTCCCGGGCGCTGGCGAAGAATGCACCGTTCCAGTTCGGAATCAGGCTGATGCCGAGCAACAGCAACGCGGCGACGAACGGATAGACCAGCACGCTCATGGCTTTGACGATCACGCTCTGACCGCAACGGACGATGGCCATCAGACCGAGGATCAGCGCCAGCGACAGCACCGCGCGCGGCGGCGGGGCGATGTGCAATTGATGTTCAAGGAAGCTGCCCAGGGTGTTGGTCAGCGCCACGCTGTACACCAGCAGGATCGGGAAAATCGCAAAGAAATACAGCAGCGTGATCAGCTTGCCGGCGCCGATGCCGAAGTGTTCTTCCACCACTTCGGTGATGTCACCGGAGCGGCCCGACAGCACGAAGCGGGTCAGGCCCCGGTGCGCGAAGAAGGTCATCGGGAATGCCAGCACCGCCAGGATCAGCAACGGCCAGAAGCCGCCGACACCGGCGTTGATCGGCAGGAACAAGGTGCCGGCACCGATGGCCGTGCCGTACAGGCCGAGCATCCAGGTGGTGTCGAATTTGCTCCAGCCCTTGTGGGCGATTTCGTTGTTGCATGTGCGGTCTACAGCGGGATTTTCGGCAGCAGGTGTGCGTACATCGGTCATCGTTTTTGCCTCGTTATTATTCTTGCTCGGGCTCACGTGTTACGGGCGGTCAGGGAGCGCTCCTCAGCACTCCACCCAGCTCACGGCCAGGCCGCCCCGTGAAGTCTCTTTGTATTTGTCATGCATGTCGGCGCCGGTATCGCGCATGGTGCGGATCACCCGGTCGAGGGAAATGAAGTGTTTGCCGTCGCCGCGCAGGGCCATTTGCGTGGCGTTGATCGCCTTCACCGCAGCGATGGCGTTGCGCTCGATGCATGGCACCTGCACGAGCCCGCCGACCGGGTCGCAGGTCAGGCCGAGGTTGTGTTCGAGGCCGATTTCGGCGGCGTTTTCCAGTTGTTCCGGGGTGGCGCCGAGCACATCGGCGAGCCCCGCAGCAGCCATCGCACAGGCAGAGCCGACTTCGCCCTGGCAGCCGACTTCGGCGCCGGAGATCGAAGCGTTTTTCTTGCACAGGATGCCGACCGCTGCCGCGCCCAGAAAGAACGCGACTACGTCATCGTCGGACGCGTCCGGATTGAATTTCATGTAGTAGTGCAGAACGGCCGGGATGATCCCGGCGGCGCCGTTGGTCGGCGCGGTGACCATGCGCCCGCCGGCGGCGTTCTCTTCGTTGACGGCGAGGGCGAACAGGTTGACCCACTCCATCGCCGACAGGGTCGAACTGATCACGTTCGGCTTGCCGATTTCCAGCAGGCTGCGGTGCAATTTCGCGGCACGACGCGGCACATTCAGACCGCCAGGCAGGACGCCTTCGTGACGCAGGCCCTGCTCGACGCATTCGCGCATTACCGACCAGATGTGCAGCAGGCCCTGACGGATTTCGGCGTCGCTGCGCCAGGCCCGTTCGTTGGCCATCATCAGTTCGGAAACCCGCAGGTTGTGCTGCTTGCACAGCGCCAGCAGTTCGACGGCGCTGGAGAATTCGTATGGCAACTCGACGTCGCCGGCCGGCACTACACCGGATTCGGCTTCGGCCGCTTCGATGATGAAACCGCCGCCGACCGAGTAGTACGTTTGCTCGAACAGTTGCCCGGATGCACCGAAGGCTGTCAGCGACATGGCGTTCGGGTGGTAGGGCAGGCTCTCGTCCAGCAGCAGGAGATCGTGCTGCCAGTTGAAGGCGATCGAACGTTCACCGGCCAGAGACAGTTGGCCGGTTTCGCGCAGTTGCTGGATGCGCGGTTCGATGGTCGACGGATCGATGCTGTCCGGCCATTCGCCCATCAAGCCCATGACCGTCGCGCGGTCTGTGGCATGGCCGACACCGGTGGCCGAAAGCGAGCCGTACAAGCGGATTTCCACTCGCTGCACATCATTCAGCAAACGCTGGTCGATCAGGGCCTGGGCGAAGGTCGCGGCGGCGCGCATAGGGCCGACGGTGTGGGAGCTGGACGGGCCGATGCCGACTTTGAATAGATCGAAAACACTGATAGCCATGCTAAACCCTTACAAGCAATGGAGTAGGAATCGCTGCCATTTTTTGTAGGACAAGCGCAATGTCGGCGATACTGCCTGCCTCGCTTCAGCGTGACTAACGAAACTTCCTAAGTAAGCCTTTAGCAGGACTAAACCATGAGTCGTCAATTGCATGCCCAGACTTACGTCTGGCTGCAGGTGTTTTCCTGTGCCGCGCGGCACCTGTCATTCACCCGTTGTGCCGAAGAACTGCACATCACGCCGGGAGCGGTGAGTCAGCAAATCCGACAGCTGGAAGAGCGCCTGGGCTTTCGTCTGTTTCACCGTCGTGCGCGGGGCGTGGAGCTGAGTGCGGAAGGGCAGCGACTGGCGATTACGGTCAACGAGGCTTACGGCAGCATCGATGCGGAATTGCGTCGTCTTGATGCAGGGATGATCAGCGGGATTCTGCGGCTGCGCTCGATTCCGTCGTTCCTCAGCAAATGGCTGACCCCGCGCCTGCCGCGTCTGCAACAGCGTTACCCCGACATACAGCTGCGGCTGGTGGCCGAGGACAGCAGCGTGCCGTTACATGAAGGGGATTTCGACCTGGCCATCGACCTGAACGACGGCAGCTATCCGGGACTGTTATCCACAGCCTTGCTCGATGAGCAGATTTTCCCGGTGTGCGCGCCGGGCCTTCTGCGTGGGCGACCACCGCTGCATGGGCCGGCGGATCTGGTGCATTTCCCGCTGTTGCACGACATCACTGCCTGGCGCGGCAGCTACGAATACGCGGAGTGGGAGTTTTATCTCAATGCCATCGGTTTCGAGGGCGCCGATGTGCGGCGCGGGCACACATTCAATCGCAACCACCTGACCATCGAAGCGGCGATTGCCGGTATGGGCGTGGCGATTGCCCGGCGCACGCTGCTCAACGACGAGTTGGAGCGGGGAACGCTGATTGTGCCGTTCGGGATTTCGGTGCCCAATCACAAGCGCTATGTCTTGCTCTACTCGCCGGGGGCGTTGAGCCATCCGGGTGTGCGGGCGGTGCATGACTGGCTGGTGGAAGAGGCGGGGATTTTTCGCAGCCTGCACCCGTTGGGTGATGGCCAATTGTGAGCAGATTTTTCGGGGTGGCGGGGCGATGCAACTCCCGACCTTACCAGCGCTTTGTTCGGTTGTCCGGCTTTTTTTGCGTATGAATATTTATCTTTTTTAAGGGGTTGAAATGTTCGTCCGGCGGGCCGATTGTTGTAATCAAGAGGTCACGAAATCCTGTTCCAGGCCTCTTGCGAGCTAGCTGAAATAAGGGATGAACTATGCAAATCCAAGTCAACAGCGACAACCATATTCAAAGCAGCAAACGACTGGAGGAGTGGGTACGCACCACAATTGAGAGCACGCTCGACCGTTATGAGGAAGACCTGACCCGTGTCGAAGTCCATCTGAGCGACGAGAACGGTGACAAGCCGGGTCCCCATGACTTGCGCTGCCAACTGGAAGCGCGGCCAAAAGGCCATCAACCGATTTCCGTCACCCACAAAGCCGATTCGCTGGAACAGGCGATCGATGGTGCAGCCGAAAAACTGGAGCACGCGCTGGAGCACCTGTTTGGCAAACTGCGCGGCAAACCGCGAGCCGCTGTGGTGCCATTCACAAGCAAAGCCAATGACAAGCTGTTGGCGGAAGAGTTTGACGAAAACGAACAGTCAGCGATCAACAGTTGATGCGCTGATTTTCCAAGCCACCCAATGAGAAAGGGCCTGCAATTGCAGGCCCTTTCTGTTTTCAGCAGGGATCAGAAAGCAACGGAAGTCTGCAGGTACACCGTGCGCGGCTCACCGACATACTTGCCTTTGTTGTCATCGAACGAACGGGTGAAGTACTGGGTGTTGAAGATGTTCTTCACACCCACCGCCACGTTCAGGTCCGACAACTGCGGGCCGAAGTCTTGGCGTAAGTGGCGTAGACATCGAAGCCGGCCAGCGCCGGGCTCAAGTCGTCGAGAGCGTAATTGACGCTGGTCTCGATGCCCTGATGCCGGGTTTCACCACGGGCGATCACCGAGTCGTTGGTCTGGTTGCTTTCGTACTGGTTGTCGAAGTTGATCAGGAATGCGCCGATCTCCGCTCGCAGCGCACCGTTGTCGTAACGGGTACCGACTTCCCAGGTGCGGGCCTTTTCCGGTTTCACTTATTCGCATTGTTGGGCTGTCAGTGATGCCCGGCAATCAGACTCTTTTGCGTATGAGAATATTTATCATTAATATCGCATGCCTGCCGTCCCGGTCTGTTGACCGGGCGTTAACCGTTTCAGGGTCGAAACATGAAAGCCAAACTCGCCACTCTCCCCATGTCCTATCGTCTGGCCGTCACTTCCCGAGTGCTCGCGGCGGTGTTTGGCGGCTATCTGGTCGCGGCGCTGGCCAGTGTCACGCTGACACTGTGGTTGCCGCTGAACCGCGCCGAAGCGGTTGTCACCGGCATGACCGTTTCGTTTCTGGTCTATCTGGTGGCGGTGCTCTGGTGTTTTGCCTGTCGTACGGCGTGGTCGGCGTGGGTCGGTCTGCTGGTGCCGAGCGTGATCCTGGCGACCGTGTCCGGGGCTGCGCGCGGTCTGGGGCTGGCATGAAAGAAGGCTTTCGGCAGGCGATGGCCTGGCTGCACACCTGGACCGGGCTGGTCTTTGGCTGGCTGTTGTTCGCGATTTTCCTGACCGGGACCCTGGCCTATTTCAAGGATGAAACCAGTCACTGGATGCAGCCGGAGATCGCCGCCCATCCATTGGATGCCGAAAAAAGCCTGACGCTGGCCCAGCAGTATCTGCAACAACAAGCCCCCGATGCCACACGCTGGATCATCGGTTTGCCCGACGCCCGCGATCCCGGCCTGAGCGTGGGCTGGCAGCAGTCGCCCGCCAGGCCCGGCGAACGCGGCGCATTCATCCGCAAGACCCTCGACGCAGAGACCGGTGCCGAAATACAGGCCCGGGAAAGCATGGGCGGCGAGTTCTTCTATCGCTTCCATTTCCAGCTGCAAATGCCTTACCCGTGGGGCCGCTGGCTCTCGACCATCGCCGCCATGGTGATGTTCGTCGCGCTGATCACCGGGATCATCACCCACAAGAAAATCTTCAAGGACTTCTTCACCTTCCGCCCACGCAAGGGCCAGCGTTCGTGGCTCGACGGGCACAATGCGGTGGGCGTGCTGGTGCTGCCGTTTCATCTGATGATCACCTACAGCAGCCTGGTGATTTTCATGTCGATGGTGATGCCGGCGAGCATTCTGGCTTCGTACGGCGACAACGTCCGGGCGTTTTACGACGAGGTATTTCCCGCCTCCAATATTCCCGAGCGAGCCAATCAACCGGCGACACTGGCACCGCTGGCGTCCCTTGTGCTGGCGGCCAGCGAGCAATGGTCGGGCGGGCATGTCGGACGTATCAGCGTCAACAATCCGGGCGACGCCAATGCCTCGGTGGTGATGTCCCGCGCGAGCTCTGACCGTGTGGTGAACGACTCCGGTAGCGCCGTAACCTTCAACGGTGTCAGCGGACAAATCATTGGCAGCGTGCCTGAGCAGCCAATGGCGATGGCGATTGCCGGCAGTTTCTACGGGTTGCACATGGGCCACTTTGCCGGGCCGGTGTTGCGTTGGCTGTATTTCATCTGCGGTCTGGCGGGCACGGCGATGATTGGTACCGGGCTGGTGATCTGGCTCGGCAAGCGTCAGCTTAAACACGCCAAAACCGGTGTGATGCCTTTCGAATTGCGGCTGGTTGAAGTGTTGAACATCGCCAGCATGGCCGGGCTGGTGGCAGCGATTGCCGTGTTCTTCTGGGCCAATCGTCTGCTGCCGGTGAGTCTGGCCGGGCGTGCCGATTGGGAAGTGAACGCGTTCTTTATCACCTGGGGTCTGAGCGTGGCCCATGCGATGTTGCGGCCGGGGCGCAAGGCCTGGGTCGAACAGCTGTCGCTGGGGGCCGCGTTGTTTGTCGCGGTGCCGGTTCTCAATGGCCTGACCACGCCTTATCACCTCGGCGTGACAGTGCCCGAAGGCGACTGGGTCTTGGCCGGTTTTGACCTGACGTGTCTGGGCAGCGGACTCTTCCTGGCCTGGGCCGCCCGGAAAATGCAGCGCGCCGGGCACTCCGTCAGCGTGATAAAACCGGTCCGCGAAAAGACCCGGCCGATCACCCTTGAGCAAGGGGCGAATTGAATGTTGCTGGCGCTGTTGCTTTGCTATTGCGCATTCACCGCGCTGTGCCTGGCGATGCCCCGGCATCACGAAGAACTGCTGGGCCACAAACCTTCAGCTCGCCTTCGTCAAGGTCTGAAACTGGCGGGCTGGTTGTTGTTGGGGTTGTCGCTCTGGGCGGCGGTTTCCATGAAAGGCTGGAGCTTCGGCCTGGTCCACTGGTGCGCGGTATTGATGCTCAGTGCGTTGACGCTGGTGCTGTTGTTGCCCTATCGCCCGCGTCTGGCATTGACCATGGCCGGACTGAGCCTGCTCGCCAGCCCGGTCGCTGCGTGGGTCTTGAACTGACATGCTGATCGGCCATCCTCCCGAACACCGCGACGACGAACCCCATGGCGCCCGTGCGCATTTTCTTCAGGTGTTCCTGTCCCAGCGTTCGCAGATGGAAGCGCTGGTGAACCGGCGCGTCGGTTGCCGGGCGACGGCGGCGGATCTGGTGCAGGACCTGTTCCTGCGTTTCTGGCGTCGGCCGTTGGTGCAGGTCGAAGAGCTCAGCACTTATCTGTTGCGTTGTGCCGGCAATATCGCCATCGATCATTTGCGCAGTGAAGGCGCGCGGGTGCGGGTCAACGAAGGTTGGCAACCGGATGAGCCCGACAGCAGCGCCAGCGAACCGCAGGCGGCGCTCGAAGCGGGCAACGATTTGCGCCACGTCGAAGCGGCGTTGCGTGCGTTGCCCGAACGCACGCGGCAGATCTTTTTGCTCAATCGCATCCACGGGCGCAAGTACGCCGAAATCGCCAAGGCCATGGGCCTGTCCCAAAGCGCTGTGGAAAAACATATGATGCGCGCCCTCGAGGCCTGCAAGGCCAGCCTGCGCGAACCCGCGCCACGCCTGCCAGGGAAAGCACCGTGAACAACACCGACCGCGTCATCCCGACGCCCGCTCAGGAACAGGCCGCTTTCGCCTGGCTGAGCCTGCTGCACGACCACCCGAGCACCGGTGATCAATTGACCTTCAGCCAGTGGCTGCACGCTGACCCGGCCCACGCCGAGGCCTATGCCCAGGCGCAAGTGGTGTGGGAATTGAGCGAAGAGCCGGCGCGCACCTTGGCCGGCGAAGACGCGCTGGCATTGCAGGGTTTGCTTGATGCGATGGACCGGCCGCGCCGTGTACCGCTGCGACGCTGGACTGGCGCGCTGGCGATGGCGGCCTGTCTGCTGTTGATGATCAGCCTCGGGACAGGTTGGCAGCCGCAGCGCTGGATCGATGATCTGGGCGCCGATTACGTGTCGGCACCGGGCGAGATCCGCACCGTGACCCTGGCCGATCAATCGCAGGTGACGCTGGACGCGGATAGCGCCATCGCGGTGAATTTCAATCACGGCGAGCGGCATGTGCAATTGCGCCGCGGCGCCGGATTTTTCAGCGTGACCCACACCGGTGATCCTTTTGTGGTCGAGGCCGAGAAGGGCCAGGCGCGGGTGCTCGGCACGCAGTTCGAAGTGCGCCTGCAACCTCATGGCGCGCAGGTCACCGTGCTGTCAGGACGCGTCGGTGTGACGGCGGCGCGTGATGCCGAGCAGCAGATTCTCACCGCCGGCCAGCAAGTGGCGTACGGCGCAGGCACTGCGGAAAAACTGCATGCCGTAGACAGCGAAGCGCAGTTGGCGTGGCGTCAGGGCTGGCTGACTTACTACAAGTCGACACTGGCCGATGTCGTGCAGGATCTTCGCCGCTATTACCCCGGACGGATCGTGTTGCTCAACGACGAACTGGGCGCGCGAAAGGTCAGCGGCAGCTTTCCGAGCAAGGATCCGCAAGCCGTTTTGAATTCCCTGCAAGGAGTTCTGGGATTCGAGCAGCATCAAGTGCTAGGACATCTGATAATTCTTCGCTAACCCCACTGGCCCTTTCGCGAGCAAGCTCGCTCCCACAGGTAGTGCATTCCAAGGTGGGAGGTGGGAGTGAGCTTGCTCGCGAAGGCGTCGGCAGCGACAACGAAAATATTTTCAACTTTGTGGTGAGGTAAACCCGGACGCCATCCGTGTAGTGACTGAAACTGCGAGTCATTCGCATCCGTTGCGGTTCTACACAGGTCATGAGCAATGAAGTCCAGGGCAAAATCGGGTTTGGTCAAACAGTGGTTAGGCGTTTCGGCCTTGGGTTTTTCGGCGTTGGCCCTGTTGCCGGTGAGCGTGGCGCTGGCCGCTGAAACAGTCAGCAGTCAGCCGCAAAAGCAATTCAGTTTTTCTCTGGCAGCCAAGCCGCTGCCTCAGGCCCTGAGTGATTTCAGCCGCGTCACCGGACAGAGCGTGGTCTACACCGATGAGGCGCCTTACGGTCTGACCGCTCCAGCGATCAACGGCCAGATGAGTGTCGAACAGGCGCTGCAACGTCTGCTCACAGGCTCCGGCCTGACCTTCCGTCGCACCGACAGCCATACCCTGGCGCTCGAACCGCAACCGACCGCAGGCGCATTGAACCTCGGCGCGACCACCATCACCTCGGTGGCCAACCAGCCGATGAGTTATCAGCCACCGGAAACCAGTTCGGTGATGCGTTCTTCCGCTTCGCTGCAGGAAATTCCGCAGACCGTCAACGTGATCCCGGCCCAGGTCATTCGCGATCAGGCACCCCGCAATCTCGATGACGCCCTGGCCAACGTCAGCGGCATTACCCAGGGCAACACTTTGGGCAGTACCCAGGATTCGGTGATGACCCGTGGCTTCGGCGATAACCGCAACGGCTCGATCATGCGCGACGGCATGCCGGTGGTGCAGGGCCGTGGCATGAACGCGACCGTGGATCGCGTCGAAGTGCTCAAGGGACCGGCCTCGCTGCTCTACGGGATTCAGGATCCGGGCGGCGTGGTCAACATGGTCAGCAAGAAGCCCGAACTGACCCAGTACAACGCCCTGACGCTGCGCGGCTCGACCTACGGCGACGGCAAGAATGGCAGCGGCGGCTCCTTCGACAGCACTGGCGCACTGGGGGATTCCGGCCTCGCGTATCGCATGGTGCTCGATCACGAAGACGAAGATTACTGGCGCAACTTCGGCACGCATCGCGAAACCCTGATCGCGCCGTCGCTGGCCTGGTATGGCGAGCGCACCAAACTGTTGTTCGCCTACGAGCATCGAGAATTTCTGACGCCATTTGATCGCGGAACCCTGATCGACCCACGCACCAACCATCCGCTGGACATCTCGCGCAACGAGCGCCTCGACGAAAAATTCAACGACATGGAAGGGCGCTCGGATCTCTATCACTTCGAGGCCGACCACGAACTCAACGACGACTGGAAAGCCCATTTCGGCTATAGCTGGAACCGCGAAACCTACGATGCCAGCCAGGTTCGCGTCACCGCGATCGACACCAAAAAAGGCACGCTGACCCGCAGCATGGATGGCACCCGAGGCGCGATCAGCACCGACCGTTTCACCACCGCCAGCCTCGAAGGCAAGGTCAACGTGCTGGGCATGCAACATGACCTGGTGTTCGGCGTCGACGACGAATACCGCAAGATCTATCGCGCCGACCTGATCCGCCAGAAAAGCCTGAGCACCTTCAGTTACGTCAACCCGGTCTACGGCCGTGAAGTCGAAGGCACCACCGTCAGCCCGGCGGACAGCGCGCAGACCGATCTGCTGCGCAGCGATTCGGTGTTCCTGCAGGACTCGATCCACCTCAACGACCAGTGGATCCTGGTGGCTGGCGGGCGCTTCCAGGAGTACGACCAGTACGCCGGCAAAGGCGTGCCGTTCAAGGCCAACACCGACAGCAACGGCCAGAAGTGGGTGCCGCGCGCAGGTCTGGTGTATCGCTACACCGACGAACTGTCGTTCTACGGCAGCTACACCGAATCGTTCAAACCCAACTCGACCATCGCCCCGCTGAGCGGCAGCAGTACCGTGCTCGACGGCAGCATCGCGCCGGAAGAAGCCAAATCCTGGGAGCTGGGCGCACGTCTGGATATACCGGGACGCATCACCGGCAACGTCGCGCTGTTCGACATCAAGAAACGCAACGTGCTGGTGGCCAACGCCGAAGGCCCGACCACGATCTACAGCGCCGCCGGTGAAGTACGCTCCCGTGGTCTGGAAGTCGATCTGACCGGCCAGCTCAGCGACCGCTGGAGCATGATCGGCAGCTACGCCTACACCGACGCCGAGGTCACGGAAGATCCGGACTACAAAGGCAACCGGCTGCAAAACGTGGCGAAGAATAGCGGCTCGTTGTCGGCGGTCTATGACTTCGGCAGCGTGATCGGTGGCGATCAGCTTCGGGTCGGTGCCGGTGCGCGCTATGTCGGTGAACGAGCGGGTAACGCGGTGAATGATTTCGATCTGCCGAGCTACACCGTGGCCGATGCGTTCGCCACTTACGACACCCGGGTTGAGGGGCAGAAGGTCAAGTTCCAGCTCAACGTGAAGAACCTGTTCGACCGCACTTACTACACCTCGGCGGCGAGCCGGTTCTTCGTGTCGATGGGCGATTCGCGGCAGATTTCGTTGTCGAGCACCCTGGAGTTCTGATCAGCGCAAAAACGCCTGGCGATACTCGCCGGGCGTTCCACCCAGCACCTGGCGAAAGCGGTTGGTGAAGTGGCTGGCGCTGGCAAATCCGCACGCCAGAGCAATCTCCCCCAGCGGCAACGCCGTTGCGCGCAACAACTCCCGCGCCCGGCTCAAGCGCCGCGCCAGCACGTACTGATGTGGCGGCAAGCCAAAACTCACCCGGAACATCCGCGCAAAGTGGTATTCCGACAACGCACACAACCCCGCCAGTTGCCCGAGGCTGATCGGCTCGGCCAATTGGCTGTCGATGAATTGCGCCAGTTGCCGGCGTTGATGCGGCGCCAGCCCACCCTTGAGGCGCAAGCCCTGACGCACGCCGACCTGACTCAGCAAGGTATGGCTGATCAATTCGTGGGCCAGGCTACTGGTCAGTAAACGCTCGCCGGGCTCGTCCCAGTTCAGCGTCAGCAACTGGCGAAACCGTCGGGCCTGTTGCGGATCCTCCAGAAAAGTCTGTTCGCGCAACTGCATTTCCCGTGGCTCGCGGTCCAGCAGCGTCACGCAACCGAGGGCAAATTGTTCGGCGCTGAAATACAGGTGGGCCAGACGAATATCACCGTTGATGACCCAACCCGATTCATGGTCGGCCGGCAGGATGCACAACTTGTCCGGGCCACCCTTGATAGCGGGTTCGCCACGGCGGAAGGTACCGGTGCCGCCGGCGATGTAGCAGGAGAGGGTGTGATGGCTTGGCGCTTCATATTCCTGGGCGTCGTGGTGATTGGTCCACAAAGCTGCAGACAAGCCGTCACCCAGTTCGGCGCTGTGCACAAGGCGTGCATTGGGCGAATTGTTGAGCGCTTGAAAGACTTGCAGGGTATCGATGGCGGCCATGATCGGTTCTCTTCAACGCCTTGCATCCTACTCCCTGGATTTCGCGCTGGCAGCCTGCGCACCGACAAAAGCGCAAGTTTATGCAAGCGAGGGGCGAGGGCACAGGCGGACACTGAAAGCCAATCAAGGAGTGTCTGCCATGAACCTGTCGTTGTATCTGTTGACCGTGCTGATCTGGGGCACCACCTGGATCGCCCTGAAGTGGCAACTGGGCGTGGTGGCGATTCCGGTGTCGATCGTCTATCGCTTCGGTCTCGCCGCGCTGGTGCTGTTTGCGCTGTTGCTGCTCAGCCGTCGCCTGCAACCGATGAACCGGCGCGGGCATTTGATCTGTGTGGCGCAGGGCTTGTGCCTGTTCTGCGTCAACTTCATGTGTTTCCTGACCGCCAGTCAGTGGATTCCCAGCGGTCTGGTGGCGGTGGTGTTTTCCACCGCGACCTTATGGAACGCGCTGAATGCGCGGGTGTTCTTCGGCCAGCGTATCGCGCGCAATGTACTGATGGGCGGGGCGCTGGGGCTGTGTGGTCTGGGCCTGTTGTTCTGGCCCGAACTGGCCGGGCATCACGCCAGTCCGCAAACCCTGCTCGGCCTTGGCCTGGCACTCTGCGGCACCTTGTGTTTTTCGGCGGGCAACATGTTGTCGAGCCTGCAACAGAAGGCCGGTCTCAAGCCGCTGACTACCAATGCGTGGGGCATGGCTTACGGTGCAGCGATGCTGTCGGTGTGGTGCCTGGTCAAAGGCATTCCGTTCGAGATGGAATGGACGTTGCGCTACATCGGCGCTCTGCTGTACCTGGTCATCCCCGGTTCGGTGATCGGTTTCACCGCGTACCTGACGCTGGTCGGTCGCATGGGGCCGGAACGCGCAGCTTATTGCACCGTGCTGTTCCCGGTGGTGGCGCTGAACGTTTCGGCCTTTGCCGAAGGCTATCAATGGACGGCGCCGGCATTGGTGGGTCTGGTGCTGGTGATGTTGGGCAATGTGTTGGTGTTTCGCAAACCCAAACCCGACATTGCCATGGTCGCCAAACCTGCACATTGAATATTGAATGTTCAACTGTCGACTTTCATTACCAGAAAGATAAGTGCCGGTAATAGAAAGTCGACAATGCTTTGTGCCCACTTCATGGCATTCCAGTCTTCTGATTGATCCATGTCGAACCATTCAATGCCAATGACTTGCAGGCAAAAATAATAAATAAACAGCGCCACGAGAAATCCCAGTACGGCATATTTCTTGGCTTCATGAAACTGCTCGTCTGATGCATTTATATTCTTTGCAAGTTGATAGCCTCCCAACAGGCAGGCTGAAGTAAATATGGTCTCCAGTGTCATGATCATCCAGTAGATCCGGTGATGCATCATTTCCGAGTTGATCGACCGGTACATCAAATGGCTGCCTGTCGTATCCATGCTCAGGATATGACCAAGGTAAATGTAGTTTGAGTTGTAATCGGTGGCGTTGCTGAAAACAATCAGGGCGCCCAGAATACCTACCATGAAAACGATTGCAACTTTACTTCTTCGAATAAGTTGGGAGGTTTTAAGATAAGTCATTATTGATTCTCCGTGAGTAGTGTCTGTCCGTTGGCAGATGACTCTCGGGATTCTATAGCGAGTATAAAGAAGTTGGGTGAGGAGTCGTTTTCAAGTTGTGTAGTTAAAGGGGATTAATATCTTCAGGCCATTTGGGAAACAGGTTTAAAACAGACGGGGCCGGGAAACTATATTCCAGCCCCGTGGGGCATCAGTCCTTCCAGACTTGCGGATTAACCAGATCCTGCGGCCGTTCGCCGAGCAGGGCGCTGCGCAGATTGGCCAGCGCACGGTTGGCCATGGCTTCACGGGTTTCATTGGTGGCCGAGCCGATGTGCGGCAGGGTGACAGCGTTTTTCAGCTGGAACAGCGGCGATTCGGCCAGCGGTTCTTTTTCGTAGACGTCGAGGCCGGCGCCGCGAATGCGGTTGTTCTGCAATGCTTCGATCAGTGCCGGCTCGTCGACCACGGGGCCGCGGGAGATGTTCACCAGAATCGCGTCCGGCTTCATCAGCGCCAGTTCGCGATGACTGATCAAGTGGCGGGTTTTGTCGCTCAGTGGCACGACAAGGCAGACGAAATCGGCTTCGGCCAGCAGTTGGTCAAGGCTGCGGAACTGCGCGCCGAGTTCCTGTTCCAGTCCGGTCTTGCGGCTGTTGCCGCTGTAGAGAATCGGCATGTTGAAGCCGAAGCGGCCGCGACGGGCGACGGCGGCGCCGATGTTGCCCATGCCGACGATGCCCAGGGTCTTGCCGTATACGTCGCAGCCGAACAGCGATGCGCCGACGCTGGCCTGCCATTGGCCGGCCTTGGTCCAGGCGTCCAGTTCGGCGACGCGGCGGGCGCTGCTCATGATCAGGGCGAAGGCCAGGTCAGCGGTGCTTTCGGTGAGGACGTCCGGGGTGTTGGTGAGCATGATCCCGCGTTCGTTGAAGTAGGCGAGGTCGTAGTTGTCGTAGCCGACGGAGACGCTGGAGACCACTTCGAGTTTTGCGGCGTTTTCCAGTTGGGCCTTGCCGAGTTTGCGTCCGACGCCGATCAGGCCGTGGGCGTGGGGCAGGGCTTCGTTGAACTGGGCGTTGATGTCGCCGTTTTTCGGGTTGGGGACGATGACGTCGAAGTCCTGTTGCAGGCGTTCGATCATGGGTGGGGTGATTCGGCTGAAGGCCAGGACTGTTTTTTTCATTGGCATTGGGCTCGGGCTTGGCGGCTTACGTGATTGCCAAGCAAGCTAACATTTTCTGTTTGGAGTTGTCTTGGCGGCCTTTGGGCCGACCAGACTTTTGGGGTTTTGGGTTTATATCCGTTTTTTCGGGTGTTGCGGATTATGGTTCCGCCCTTACGGCGGGTCACTTTTGACAAACGCCTCAAAAGTAACCAAAAAGGCTTGGCCCCTGCGTTCGGCACCTCGCTGTGGCTCGGTGTTCCTTCGTTCCGGGATTGATCCGGGGGCATCGCCTACGGTTTGCTTCGCTGCACCTCCTCTCGATGTATTTGGCTTCGCCAAACAGTCGCTTCGCTCCCACCCCCGGATCAATCCCTCCACTCAGCCTTCCGATGGGGCCGGTACGTCAAGAGCGGTACTCGAGCTAACGCTCATTGTGTTGAGTGGTGGGAAGCGGAAAGCAGAAGCAGAAAGCGAAAGCAGAAAGCAGAAAGCAGGAAGCAGAAAGCAGAAAGCGGACTGCTTTTGCTTTGATCGTTCCCACGCTCCGCGTGGGAATGCAGCCCGGGACGCTCTGCGTCCCAATCGATCTGCCAGCGAATGCAATCGGCGCTGGCAGGTCGGTTTTGTCGGAACGGCTTAGCTGTGTGTTGGGCAACGCTGAACTTCGACGTTGTCCAGCACCCGATTCACCGCCAGTTCCGCCAGCATGATTACTTGCTGAATACCCAGGATGCGGTGCCGCTGCGGTGTGTCGAAAAAAGCCGCTACATCACTGGCCATGGCACTGGCGGTGGCCAGGGATTCGCAGGCGTGGGCCAGCAGGCTTTCGTCGTCCATGTCCGGGGCGACCTGGAACATCTTGCTTGGTCGGCGACTGGAGCATTTTTTCGGGAAGGGGTTGAGGTGATGGTCGAGGGCGCGTTCGGCAGCCTCGTGGAGTTTTTTTGAATCGGCGGACTCGTAGGGCGAGGTGTCGTTGGTTTCAGGGGGATTCGGAGTAAGTTTTTTCATGGCATAGATCCTTAAGTCTTGGAGGAGCTGCCATTCTTCGTTTTCCAGGCGAAAGAGGTGGCAGCTGTACGCGGACTGGAAAAACCGGAAAGGATCAAACCCGGCAGACCCGAAGGTCTCCCACGTACAGCTACCATAACGTCGCGAAAAAACGCCGCATTATGTCATGGGCTGTGATCCTGAACTTCGGGTTTTCCAGACCCGGCCGCCGATGCGTCAGCGACCCCAAAAGCCTATCCACCTCGTTTCCGAGGGACAACCGACACGACTTGTCGGAAACATCCGCCAAAAACCAGCCCGTCTGTAGGACGGCCAAGTCAATTCGCCACCCGAGCCCCCGCCAGACTTCCACTCATTTCATAAGCCGCCAGTTCCGCCTGATGCCCCGCCAATATCTCCGGCAACGAGCCACGCAGGTACTCGACCCAGGTCTTGATCTTCGCATCCAGATACTGCCGCGACGGGTAGATCGCATACAGGTTCAGTTCCTGCGAGCGGTAGTTGGGCATGACCCGTACCAACGAGCCATTGCGCAGGCCTTCAATGGCGGCGTACACCGGCAACACGCCGACGCCCATCCCGCTGGTGATCGCGGTTTTCATCGCGTCGGCGGAGTTGACCAGGAACGGCGAGCTGTTGATGGTGACCATTTCCTGGCCGTCCGGGCCGTCGAAGGCCCATTTTTCCAGGGGGATCACCGGGCTCACCAGGCGCAGGCAGGCGTGGTTCAGCAGGTCGCTGGGTTTTTGTGCGCAGCCGTTGGCTTTTACATAGGCCGGGGAGGCGCAGACGATGCTGTAGGTGATGCCCAGGCGTTGCGAGACGAAGCCCGAGTCCGGCAGCTCGCGAGCGAGGACGATGGACACGTCGTAGCCTTCATCGAGCAGGTCCGGCACGCGGTTGGCCATGGTCAGGTCGAAGGTCACGTCCGGGTGGGTCTTGCGGTAGCGGGCGATGGCGTCGATCACGAAGTGCTGGCCGATGCCGGTCATGGTGTGCACTTTCAACTGACCGGCCGGGCGCGCGTGGGCTTCGCTGGCTTCGGCTTCGGCCTCTTCGACGTAGGCCAGGATCTGCTCGCAGCGCAGCAGGTAGCGCTTGCCGGCTTCGGTGAGTGCGATGCGCCGCGTCGTGCGGTTCAGCAGGCGGGTTTGCAGGTGGGCCTCAAGGTTGGAGACCGCGCGCGAGACGTTGGCGGTGGTGGTGTCGAGTTGCACGGCGGCGGCGGTGAAGCTGCCCGCTTCGGCCACGCAACTGAAGGCGCGCATGTTTTGCAATGTGTCCATGGGGTGCTCTCAAGGGAGATGGCAAATTGTGACACGAAGTTTCAGGGGCTGAGACCCCCGACCAAGGGATTATCTCGTTAACCGTAACAAAGATTCGCAGAAAACCCAGCTTATCGCCGTTCAGGGCGCCCCCTAGAATTGCGCCCACCTCGAAACATCTCCCACCTCAGGAATTCGCAGCAGTGCCGCGTCGCATCAACAGAGCGCTTTTGCCGCTCAGTGTTCTGGCTTTTTCGTTAGGTCTTGGCGGCTGCATCGGAACCGGAGGGATTGCCCCGCAGGGCAAGGCTCTGGAGGCCAATGAACTGGCCACCGACGAGGCCATCGCCCACGCCGCCCGTGACGCAAACTGGCCCACCGCCCAATGGTGGCAAGCCTACGGCGACCCGCAACTCAACCGCTGGATCGACCTGGCCGTGCAAGGCAGCCCGACCCTGGCCATGGCCGCTGCGCGAGTGCGTCAGGCCCGGTCCATGGCCGGTGTCGCCGAAGCCGCCGAGTCGTTGCAGATCAATGGCGAATCGACCCTCAAACGTCACAACTGGCCGACCGACCAGTTCTATGGCCCCGGTGAGCTGGCCAATACCACGACTTGGGACAACAACGCCGCGCTGGGTTTCAGTTACGCCCTCGACCTCTGGGGCCGTGAAAGCAACAGCACCGAGCGGGCCGTCGATCTGGCGCACATGAGCGCTGCCGAGGCGCGGCAGGCGCAACTCGAATTGCAGAACAACATCGTGCGCGCCTACATCGAGCTGTCGCTGCATTACGCCCAGCGCGACATCGTCGCGGCGACGCTCAAGCAGCAACAGCAGATTCTCGATTTGGCGCAGAAACGCCTGAACGGCGGGATCGGTACGCACTTCGAAGTCAGTCAGGCTGAAACCCCGCTGCCGGAAACCCATCGGCAACTGGATGCGCTGGATGAAGAAATCGCCCTGAGCCGCAACCAGATTGCGGCACTGGCCGGTAAAGGGCCGGGCGCCGGCGCGCAGTTGCAACGTCCGACCCTGTCCCTCGGCGCGGCGCTGAAACTGCCGTCGGCATTGCCCGCCGAACTGCTCGGCCAGCGCCCGGACGTGGTTGCCAGTCGCTGGCAAGTGGCGGCGCAGGCGCGCGGGATCGATGTGGCGCATGCCGGGTTTTATCCCAACGTCGATCTGGTCGGCAGCCTCGGCTACATGGCCACCGGCGGCGGGGCGCTGGAGTTCCTGACCGGTAAGAAGCTCAACTACAACGTCGGGCCGGCGATCTCGCTGCCGATCTTCGACGGCGGGCGACTGCGCGCCGAATTGGGTGAAGCCTCGGCGGGTTATGACATCGCCGTGGCGCATTACAACCAGACGCTGGTCAATGCGCTGAAGAACATCTCGGATCAGTTGATCCGCCGCGAGTCGATGGACAAGCAGCAGACGTTCGCCGCCGAATCCGTGGCCACCGCGCAGAAGACTTACGACATCGCGATGATCGCCTACCAGCGCGGCCTCACCGATTACCTCAACGTGCTCAACGCCCAGACCCTGCTGTTCAAACAGCAGCAGGTTCAGCAGCAGGTGCAGGCGGCGCGTTTGAGTGCCCATGCCGAACTGGTGACGGCATTGGGCGGTGGTCTTGGCGCGGGTAAGGACGTGCCGACCGCCGAACAGACCGCCGCCCCGAAAACCCCGGTTCTCCTGCGTTGAAAACACAATCTGTGGGAGCGAGCTTGCTCGCGAAGCGGGAGTGTCAGCCAGCACACATGTCGGCTGATACACCGCATTCGCGAGCGAGCTCGCTCCCACAGGGTATGGGTCCGACCTGAAACTCATTGAGCATAATTGAATGACTCCCTTGCCCGCACCCTTGCGCTGGCTCTACTCCCTGGAATGGCGCCGGGGTTTCTTCGAATGGGCACGCAGCGACGGCGTGACCTGGGTCTACATCTTCAAGGTGTTGATCGCCGCATTCCTGACCCTGTGGCTGGCGATGCGCCTGGAACTGCCGCAGCCGCGCACGGCGATGATCACGGTGTTCATCGTCATGCAGCCGCAGAGCGGCCAGGTGTTCGCCAAGAGTTTCTATCGCTTCCTCGGCACCCTGGCCGGGTCGGCGATGATGGTCACGCTGATTTCCCTGTTCGCCCAGAACACTGAATTGTTCCTCGGTTCGCTGGCGATCTGGGTCGGCATCTGCTCGGCCGGCGCCGCCCGTTGCCGCAACTTCCGCGCCTACGGTTTTGTGTTGGCCGGGTATACGGCGGCGATGGTCGGCCTGCCGGCGCTCGCCCATCCCGATGGCGCGTTCATGGCGGCGGTGTGGCGGGTGCTGGAGATTTCGCTGGGGATTCTCTGCTCGACGCTGGTCAGTGCCGCGATCCTGCCGCAAACCGCCAGCGCGGCGATGCGCAACGCCTTGTATCAGCGCTTTGGCGTGTTCGCCCTGTTTGTCACCGACGGCTTGCGCGGGCGCAGCAAGCCGGAGTCGTTCGAGGCCAGCAACGTGCGCTTCATCGCCGAAGCGGTGGGGCTGGAAGGGCTGCGCAGCGTGACCGTGTTCGAAGACCCGCACATGCGTCGGCGCAACGGTCGTCTCAGTCGCCTGAACAGCGAGTTCATGGGCATCACCACCCGGTTCAACGCCTTGCATCAGTTGCTCGAGCGTCTGCGCGTCAATGACGAAGCGCATGTCGTGGCGGCGATCAAACCGGGCCTGCAGGATCTGGCCGAAGTGCTCGACGGGTTCAGCGGCCGCGCCCTGACCAGCCCGGACGCGGCGCGTCTGGCGCTCGCGCTCGCGGCGTACAAGGAAGGCTTGCCGGCGCGGGTGCGCAGCCTGCGGGCGATCTTTCAGGAGAGCGAACCGAGCGACGCCGAGCAACTGGATTTCCACACCGCGTACGAGCTGCTCTATCGCTTCGTCGATGACCTGCACAGTTATGCACAGACCCACGCCTCGCTGGCCGACCACAGCCACGAACGCGAGCGCTGGGACGAGCCGTTCACCCCGCAAACCAGTTGGTGGGCCGCAGCGGCTTCGGGGATTCGTGCTGCGTTCATCCTGGTCGTGCTCGGCAGTTACTGGGTCGCCACCGCGTGGCCGAGCGGCGCGACCATGACCCTGATCGCTGCCGCCACCGTGGGCCTGTCGGCGGCGACACCGAACCCGAAACGCATGGCGTTTCAAATGGCGTGCGGCACGTTTCTGGGGGCGCTGATCGGCTTCGTCGAAATGTTTTTCATCTTCCCGTGGATCGATGGTTTCCCGCTGCTGTGCGTGATGCTTGCGCCGGTGATCGTGCTCGGCTCGTTCCTCACTTCGCGGCCGCAATACGCCGGTGTCGGTCTTGGCTTGCTGATCTTTTTCAGCACCGGTTCGGTGCCGGACAACCTGACGATCTACAACCCCTACACCTTCATCAACGACTACATCGCCATGGTCATGGGCATGCTGGTCTGCGCGGCGGCGGGGGCGATCATTCTGCCGCCGAACAGCCGCTGGTTGTGGCAGCGTCTGGAACAGGATTTGCGCGGGCAAGTGGTGTACGCGATCAGCGGCAAACTCAAGGGTCTGGCGTCGAGTTTCGAAAGCCGTACCCGCGACTTGATGCATCAGGCTTACGGTCTGGCGGCCGGTCAGCCGCTGGTGCAGAAAAACCTCTTGCGCTGGATGTTCGTGGTGCTGGAAGTCGGCCACGCGATCATCGAGCTGCGCAAGGAACAGGCGATCCTGCCGGTGCATCCGGCCTATGCCGAATCGCAGCCATGGCGCCAGGCAATCCGGGTCATGGGGCGCTCGCTGGTGCGCCTGTTCCTGCAACCGAACTCGAGCAATCTGGAACGTGCGCTGGTGGCGGTCGATCACGCGATCAGCCGGGTCGCCGCCACTGACGAACCGTTCGCACCGCACTTCGATACCTCGGCCCTGCGTCGGGTGAAGAGCTACCTGCACTTCATCCGCACCTCGTTGCTCGACCCGCAATCGCCACTCGCTGCCTATGCCATCGCCAAGCCCGAAGGACTTGCCCATGCCTCGTGAAATCGCCTTCCACGGCGTGTACATGCCGACCATGACCCTGATGTTCTTCGTCGCCGCGGCGCTGGCCTGGGCGCTGGATCGGTTCTTGTCCGGGTTCGATCTGTACCGCTTCTTCTGGCACCCGGCGCTGCTGCGCCTGAGCCTGTTTTCCTGTCTGTTCGGCGCGATGGCGCTGACTGTCTACCGTTGAGTCTGAGAATTGTCCCGATGAAAAAGTTTTTCAGCCTGCTCGCGACCCTGCTGGTGCTGGCCCTGGCGTTGTGGATCGGCCGCACGTTGTGGGAGCACTACATGAACACCCCGTGGACCCGCGACGGTCGGGTCCGCGCCGACATCATCAACGTCGCCGCCGACGTCACCGGTGAAGTGGTGGACGTGCCGGTGCGCGACAACCAGTTGGTGAAGAAAGGTGATCTGCTGATGCAGATCGATCCCGAGCACTATCGCCTGGCGGTGAAGCAGGCGCAGTCGCTGGTCGCTTCGCGCAAGGCTACGTGGGAGATGCGCAAGGTCAACGCCCATCGCCGCGCCGACCTGGACAACCTGGTGATCTCCAAGGAAAACCGCGACGACGCCAGCAACATCGCAGACTCCGCACTGGCCGATTACCAACAGGCCCAGGCGCAGCTGGAAGCCGCCGAACTCAATCTGAAACGCACCGAAGTGCGCGCGGCGGTGGACGGCTACGTGACCAACCTCAACGTCCATCGCGGTGACTACGCGCGCATCGGCGAGGCGAAAATGGCCGTGGTCGACATGAACTCGTTCTGGGTCTATGGCTTCTTCGAAGAAACCAAACTGCCTCACGTACGGGTCGGCGACAAAGCCGACATGCAACTGATGAGCGGCGAAGTCCTCAAGGGCCACGTGGAGAGCATTTCTCGCGGCATCTACGACCGCGACAACCCGGAAAGCCGCGAGCTGATCGCCGATGTGAACCCGACCTTCAACTGGGTGCGTCTGGCGCAACGGGTGCCGGTGCGGATTCACATCGATGAAGTGCCGGAAGGTGTGCTGCTGGCGGCAGGGATTACCTGCACCGTGGTGGTGAAGCAGGGCGCTGTGGATAACTGACAGACCGCAACGCCTTCATTGATCGTTCCCACGCTCTGCGTGGGAATGCATCCTGTGACGCTCTGCGTCACGTCCTGTATTTCAAAGCTGCCCCCGCAACCCGAAGCGCTTCATCAACGTCGACTCCAGCAACCCTTTTGGCAACAACGTCGCCAGCAACGGCAACGCCCGGCTGCCATTGCCGATGCGGATCAGCCGTGGCGGTTTGCTCTGCTGCACAGCCTTGAGCAACTCGGCGGCAAATTCGCTGGCCGGCGTTGGTTTGTCTTGCGAGGCCTTGGCCCGCGCCCGAATGCCTTCGCGCAACGGAAACCACGGCGATTGTTCGTTGATCAGTTGTTCGGCCTCGTGCCCGGCATTTTTGGCGAAGCTGGATGCAATCGCTCCCGGCTGCACTTCCATCACGCGAATCCCGAACGGCGCCAGTTCCATGCGCAACGCATCGCTCAGTGCATGCACCGCCGCTTTCGACGCGCAATAGGCGCCGGCAAATGGCGTGACCAGCACCCCGGAAACACTGCCGATATTCACCACCAGGCCTTTGGCCCGGCGCAGTACCGGGAACAGCGCACGGGTCACGCCGACAATCGAAAACACATTGGTTTCGAACTGGCGCTGCATGGCCGTCACACCGCCATCGAGCAATGGGCCCATGGCGCCGTAGCCGGCGTTGTTGATCAGCACATCGAGGCCGCCGTGTTGCTGGTTGATTCGTTCGGCAAGTTGTTCCAGCGCTGCGTTGTCATTGACGTCGAGCTGCACCGCTGTGAACCCGGCGGCACTGAGAGCCGCGACATCTTCGGTCTTGCGCGCACTGGCCCAGACCTCGTAGCCGGTGCTTTTGAAGGCATCGGCGAGGGCGCGGCCGATGCCGCTGGAACAACCGGTAATCAACGCAACGGGCATGGCGCATTCCTTGTGCAAAACAGTGGGAGAGGGGATCAGTCGGAGAAACTACCCTGCAATCGCTCGGCGCGAAACTCCAGGGTTTGCGGGCGATAACCGGGACGCAGCGGCGGCATCGGCAAACAGTCTTCCCAGTTGCCACCGGCCTGCAATTCGCCGGGGCCGCGATAGCGTGGGGCGGCGTATTGATTGTCGGCCAGGTTCACGGTATCGCCCGGCGCGTACGCGGCAATGCGCCAGCGCAGTTCGGTCAGCGGCACGTCGTTGCCATTGTTCAACTTGAGCAACAGCGGACGGTCGGCGGGGCAGTGTTCGGGGGCATAAACGATGCGCAGTTCAAGCCGCGCCAGTTGCTTGATCTCACGGTTGTCCAGCCACACCACCCACATCGCCACCAGCCCGAGGCCGACCGCGGCAGCCATCGATACCGGCAAGGCCTTGGCCGGATAGCGCAACAGCAGGATCAGCCAGGTGATGACCAGCAAGACGCCGATGAACATGTCGCGAAACCTCGTGGGCAGGGAAGGTTCATCCTACCTAAGCCTGGACGGGGTTGGCGAAAAAAAAAGCCCCCGCCCAATCCGCTGCGGATAGGGGACGCAGCGGGCTGGACGGGGGCTTCCTGTTACGGAGCGATCACTGCGCGATGGTTTTCACCGACACGCCGCGTTCGATCGGGGTGGAGCGACCGTAGATATCTTCGAAGCGCTCGATATCGTCTTCACCCAGGTACGAACCGGACTGCACTTCGATGATTTCCAGCGGGATCTTGCCCGGGTTGCGCAGGCGATGCACCGACGCGATCGGGATGTAGGTCGACTGGTTTTCGGTCAGCAGGAACACGTTCTCGTCGCAGGTCACTTCGGCGGTGCCGCTGACCACGATCCAGTGTTCGGCACGGTGGTGGTGCATCTGCAGCGACAGGCACGCGCCCGGCTTGACCGAGATGTGCTTGACCTGGAAGCGACCGCCCATGTCCACCGAGTCGTAGGAACCCCACGGACGATAGACCTCGCAGTGGTTCTGGGTTTCGCTGCGGCCCTGCTCGTTGAGGGTGTTGACCATCTGCTTGACGCCCTGGACCTTGTCCTTGTGGGCGATCATCATGGCGTCCTTGGTTTCGACCACCACGATGTTTTCCAGACCGATCACCGACACCAGTTTGCCGTTGCCGTGGATCATGCAGTTCTTGCTGTCCTGGATCACCACATCGCCCTTGCTGACGTTGCCGTTGGCGTCCTTCTCGTTGACTTCCCATAGCGACGACCAGCAGCCGACATCGCTCCAGCCGGCAGTCAGCGGCACCACGCAGGCGCGCTGGGTTTTTTCCATCACGGAGTAGTCGATGGAGTTGTCCGGGCAGCAGGCGAAAGTGGCTTCATCGAAAGTGATGGTGTCCGGGTCCTGAGCACTGCGTTCTAGGGTCAGCAGGCAGGTGTCGTAGATGTCCGGATCGTGCTTTTTCAGCTCTTCGAGGAAGCGGCTGGCGCGGAACAGGAACATGCCGCTGTTCCAGTAGTAACCACCGGACTCGACGTATTCGGTGGCGCGTTTGACGTCGGGTTTTTCCACGAAGTGCGAGACGCGGCTGACGCCTTCCGGCAGCAGCGAATCGCCGGTGGACTTGATGTAGCCGTAGCCGGTTTCCGGTTTGGTGGCCGGCACGCCGAACAGCACCATTTCACCGTTTTCTGCAGCGACGGTGGCCAGGGCGAGGGCGCGTTGCAGGGCTTTCTGGTCTTCGAGGACGTGGTCGGCCGGCAGCACCAGCATCAGTTCGTCGCGACCTTCATTGACCAGCATCATCGCGGTCAGCGCCACGGCCGGCGCGGTGTTGCGACCAAACGGTTCCATCAGGATGCGTTGGCATTCCAGATTGCGGTTGGCCAACTGCTCGTTGACGATGAAGCGGTGATCCTTGTTGCAGACCACGATCGGGGTGTCCATGCCTTCGAACACCAGGCGCTCGAGGGTTTGCTGGAACAGCGTGTGTTCGCCGGTCAGGGCGAGGAACTGCTTGGGAAACTGCTTGCGCGAAAGCGGCCAAAGACGTGAACCGCTACCACCTGACAAGATCACCGGAATCATATTGTTTACTCCATAAAATCGATTGGGTTAGAGCCACGAACCTGTGTCGTTTCACTCTTGTTTTTGTCGCGTACCCGAACTGACAACCCGATTCATTGTGGGAGCGAGCAAGCTCGCTCCCACAGGGGATATGCGTCAGGTCGGGAAATGGTTAGCGGGTCGACACCGGGCGTTTCACCCAGACTGGCGACAGGTTGCTGCCGTTGCCGGTGACGTACAGCACTGCTGCCTCACCGCGCTCCAGGGCGACCGGTTTCACGTCGCCGACTTTCTTGTCGCCCTCGTACAGCGCCAGGCTGACTTTCACCGGGTTGATTTCACGTTCGCCACGGCCCTTGGCGGCCACGTTCGGCACAACTTCGGTCTTGCCGTCGGCGGTCTTCAGGGTCAGCGACTTGTCGCTGAGGTTCTGCACGCGCACCAGGGATTTCTGCTTGTTCTTGAACGGTGGTTCTTCGATCAGTTGCGGCGCGCCGGAGGCGTTGTTGACCAGGGTGTAGTAGTGATCACCGGCGAGTTTCACCGGCAGGGTCTGGCTGCCGACCTTGGCGCTGTAGTCGCCGCCCGGCATGAAGCTGAAGTCGCTGCTGGCCAGCGGCGCGACGTCGCTCAGATTGGTGCTGCCGACAGTGGCGCTGACTTCAGCATTGCTGGCGTTGTAGACACGGACGAAGGTCGAGCCTTTCGGTGCAGTCGGACCGTACAGCGCAGCGTCGCCACCGGCAAAGGCCTGGACCGACAACACACTCAGGCCGGCGACCAGAGCAATGCGTTTAGCGAGACGACGAGGAGTTGTAGTGAAAGTCATGGTGTACCTCTCTTTCAGTTTTGCGCCCGATCGGGCGTCTCGGATTTAGTGTTTACAGCTACGTTTTGTTGGCGCGCGCCGGCTTGTTTAAGCTCTGCGACCCACTGCGGGTCGGCGTCGCCGATTTCGTTGTTCACAGGCAGATATCGTTCAGGAAACTCCCAGATCAGCACCTGTGGCGGGCTGTTCTTGAAGTCATCGCTTTTCAGGTAGCTGAGCATCGGCAGGATCGGGCCGTGGCCGTCCTCGGCGTAGTTGACGACGTCGCTGTGCAGCGCTTGCTTGAGCGCACCGACGAAATTCCAGTTGGGGTTGGCGCTGTAGCTGGTACCGATCAGTGCCACCGGCACTTCACTGTTGGCGAACAGGGCGTCGTCACCGGCAGGTTGTTGGGCGGCCACAGTGTTGCGCTTTTGCAGCGGCTCTTTGGCCGGCATCAGGTTTTCGAACAGTGGATCCAGCGGCAGGAACAGACGCAGATCGCCCTTGTGCGTGACCTTTTCCGCCGGGGTGGTGACGAAGCGCTGCGGCTCGCCGCTGAGCGGGAACTTGTCAGCGATGGTTTTGGCCAGGGTATTGGCGGCGATTTCCGCGCCTTCCGGGGTCCAGTGGGTGTCGGTGCGCAGGAACACTTGCTGACCATTTTGCTTGGCGGCTTGGAGCGGGCCGAGCAGGTCGGGGGCGAGGATCTTGTCGGCCGCGACGCGGGCGTGGAAGTCCTGATAAAGGTTGGCGTGAATGCTCGCCGGTTTCACTTCACCCAGGTGTTCCGGGTACAGGCGAACCTTGGCCGGCACGATCGCCATCACCAGTTTCACGCCTTTCTCTTTCAGGGTCTGGCGCACGCCTTCGACCAGCGCATAGTTGCCTTGCAGGTTCAGCTCTTCGTTGACGATCGGGTTGAATTCCTCATCGCTGTACAACCACTGATCGCGACCGAGCACCACGCCCGGACGACCTTCGTTGAACAGTTTGAAATCCAGCGCGGCCCAGAGGTTGGTGCCCAGGCGCTTGATCGGGAATTCATCGTCGTAGTGGGTTTCCACGGCTTTGGTCCAGCGGCCGTTGAGCACCGTCGCATCGGCGTTGGTGCTGAAGCCGAAGAAGCTGCGCACCGACCACAGACCGAGCACCAGCAGGGTCAGCAGAAACAGCGCGATGTAGAAGATGCGTAATGAGCGGGTCATGTCAGATCCCTCAGAACTGGAAGTAAAGGAACGGCGAGAAGCTTTGCGCCGAGAGTTTGAGAATCGAGGCGATGAACAGCAGCAGGATCAGCCCGCGCATCACGTAGCGCGACCAGTCCGCCGTCCAGTACGCCGGTTGCACCTGGGCGTCGACGCCGACGGTGTAGCCAGGCTCGTGGATGCTCGCCGGATTTTCGCCCGGAGCCGCTTTGATCAGGCCTGGAGTCGCCGTGGCAGGGCCGTTGGCCTCGACGTTGACCTCAGGTTTGCTCTTGACCGGCGGCTGGTTGGTGTACAGATCACGCAGGCCGAAGAACGCCAGGGTCACATAGGCCACCACCAGAGTCGCCACTTGCAGGCCGGTGAGGCTGGCCTGATTGAGTTCCGACAGCGACCAGTCGCCGAAGCTGAACATCGCGCCGTACATGCGGCCGGCAACGTGCAGGTTCTCGGCGCGGAAGATCACCCAGCCCATGACCACCAGCAGGAAGGTCAGCGCCCAGCGGATCGGGTTGAGGCTGCGCGGCGAAGTGTTGAGACCGAGCATTTTCTCGATCGCCAGCCACATGCCGTGCCACGCACCCCAGACGATGTAGGTGATGTTCGCGCCGTGCCACAGACCACCGAGCAGCATGGTCAGGAACAGGTTGCGATAGGTCATCAGCGTGCCTTTGCGGTTGCCGCCGAGAGTGATGTAGAGGTAGTCACGCAGCCAGGTCGACAGGCTGATGTGCCAGCGGCGCCAGAACTCGGTGATCGACTGGCTGATGTACGGCTGCTTGAAGTTTTCCATGAAGCGGAAACCCATCATCAAGCCCAGGCCGATGGCCATGTCGCTGTAACCGGAGAAGTCGAAGTACAGCTGCGCGGTGTAGGCCAGTGCGCCAAGCCAGGCATCACCCGTGGTCGGGTTTTGCAGGGCGAAGCAGTGGTCGGCGACCACGGCGAGGGTGTCGGCGATGAACACCTTTTTGATGAAGCCCTGCATGAACCGTGTGCATCCCTCGGAGAATTTGTCGAGGGTGTGGGTGCGGTTGTTGAACTGGTCGGCCAGGTCACGGAAACGCAGCACGGGACCGGCGATCAGGTGCGGGAAGATCGCCACGAACGCTGCGAAGTCGATCAGGTTGCGGGTGGCCGGGGTGTCGCCGCGGTAGACGTCGATGATGTAGCTGATCGACTCGAAGATGTAGAACGAGATACCGATCGGCAGCAGCACGTGGGTCAGGATGAACGGCTCGAGACCGACCGACGTCATCATCGCGTTGATGCTTTCGACGCCGAAGTTGGCGTACTTGAAGTAGCCGAGGATGCACAGGTCCACCGCCACGCCGAGCAGCAGCCAGCGCTGGGCCGGTTTGGTGCGCACGCCGGCGGCGCCGACTCTCAGGCCGATCCAGTAGTTCCACAGGGTGACGCCGGCGAACAGCGCCAGGAAGTCCACCCGCCACCACGCGTAGAACACGTAGCTGGCAATCAGCAGCAGCAGGTTGCGATAGCGTTGCCCGCTCAGGTAGTACAAGCCGAGAAAGATCGGCAAGAACAGAAACAGGAACACGTTGGATGAAAATACCATCCCGATCTCTCCATGTTTGAACCAACAGTCAAGGGCCAAAGCCCCCCCAAACCCCCCGCTGAAAACTGGAGAGCTAACTCACACATCTCAAACCTGACACTTAACCTGTGGGAGCGAGCTTGCTCGCGAAAGCGGTGTGCCAGACGACATCATTTTTGAATGTCGGATCCTTCTCGCGAGCAAGCTCGCTCCCACAGGGTTTATCAGTGTCCTCAGGAACCCTTGTTGCCCTTTTCATGGGACGGGTCGTAGACCTTGGTCAGGTCGCCACCGAGGCGGAAGGTCTTGAACGGCTGCATCCCGTGCTTCTTCTCCAGCACATCCGGCGAACAGGTGTAGAGCGTGCAAAACGGCTCGAGCCAGGCGAATTTCATGTCCTGTTTCAGGTCGGTCATGTCCTGCTCTTTGCCGTTCTTCTTCTCGAACTGGTCGGGGTCTTTCACCCCGGCCAGCACCCGATCACCCAGACGTTTCAGCGCGCCGTTGTTTTCCTGACGCAGATCCACACCGTTGACCTGCGCAAAACTGGCGATCATCGCCAGCGGCGGCAGGGCGTAGTTGTGGTAGGCGAGGGCGCGTTGCTGGCGCTTGAGTTCGTTGGGCAGGTAGCCGTCGGCATCGACCTGGTTGACGCCGACCTTGTATTCCTTGACCGCCCAATCGAACAGGTCGCGGCGGTTGGTCGCGACCGATGTCGCCATCACCGACCAGGCGGCCCAGTACGAGTGGTTGTTGGTTTTTTCCAGCGGCAGGTTGTCCCAGTCGCTGACCACCTGATCGGCCAATTTGCTGAACCAGGCCTCGATCAACTGCGCTTCCTGCTGGTGCTGGGCCAGCGGATGGGAGTCGGAGAACTTCAGGCGAATGTACGACGAGGCCATGCTGCCCAGCGCCCATTTGCGCATCGACTTGCCGGTGTGGTTGAAGTCTTTGGACATCAATGCATCCGCCCGGGCCCAATTAACCAGCCAGTTCAGTGTGCAGTCGAGCTGTTCCGGGCGACCGTCGCGCATGAACTGCATGACGCGCTTGGCGGTGCCGCGCTCCAGGGTGGTGATGTCTTTGGTGGTGTCGCGGAAGGCTTTTTCCGACTGCACGTTCAGTGTCGCGCGGGCCTTGTCCGAGCCTTCGTATTTGCTGCGAAATTGCAGCGGTCCGGTGTACGGCGTCGGCATCGCGTCGCAGCCTTCGCTCTTGTCGCCGGTCTTGAATTTATCCACAGGCGCAAAGTAGCCCTGAGGAGGACGCAGCGGCGCGGCGGCCTGCGCGCTGCCGGCGAAGATCGCCAGCCCGAGCAGCGTTGGCGCCAACAGAGTTTTCAGTTTCGGATTTCGCATAGCAGACCTCATTGCCCGACCTGAGCGGTTTGTTGCCCAGCGCCCGGGAATACGTTGCGTTTGCAGATTTTCGCTTCGACTTTCTGTGGCGCGGTGCCCGCTTCCGGGCCCTGGACTTCGACCGCCAGCAGGTTTTGCGAGGCCCAGTCTTCGTCCGTGCGCAGCTCAAAGGCGAAACGACCGTCAGTGTCGGAGGTTTCCGGTTTCTCGATCTTGATGTCCTCGTGGCGACCGTTCATGTACCAGAGGGTGGCTTGCAGGGTTTTCACCGAGGTGTCGGCGAAGCGGATATCGACCTGATGGCTGCTGTTCTGCAGGTTCAGGTTCTTGCTGTTGACCAGCAGTTCTTGTTTGCCGCCCGGCTTGAGCGTGGTGCTCGCGGACATCTGTGCCTCTTTGCCTTCGCAGCCGTTGTCGAGCAGCGCCATCATCTGGCGATAGATGGTTTCCTGGTCGAGGCGGTACAGCGGCGAGAATTCCCAGATGAGGATTTTCGGCGGAGATTTCTGGAATTCGTCGCTGCCCAGGTATTGCAGCATCGAACCTTCCAGGCCACCGCCGGGGAAGGCGACGTTGAGGATGTCGGCGCCGATGGCTTCTTCGAGGAAGCCTGCGAAGTTGTAGTTCTTGCCGCTGTGCGAAGTACCCACGAGGGTGATTTGTGGGTTGCCGGAATCACCGAACAGGTCGCCGTCACCGGCTTCGCCTTTCGGCTCGGTGGTGAACTGATCCATGTACTGGATTGCGTAACTGGTGCCGCACAGTTGTCCGGCCATGTTGTGCAGGGTGCCGGTCTTGCCCATGCGTCCTGAGCGTTTGGTTTCGAACTCACGCTTGGGAATGTCGGCGAAGGCCGGGATCTGCTTGACCTTCTCGGCGACGATTTTTGCCGTGCGCTGGGCACCGTATGGCGTCCAGTGCTGGTCGCCGCGGAAATAGAAATCGTGGGCCGGCAGGGTGTCCGGCAGCGATTCGTTGGTCAGTGGCGACAGGTCCGGCACCACGTAACCCATCTTCGCGAACCGGCCGAGCATGGTCTTGTAGTTGCCCAGCGCTTTCTCGTAATCGAACGCGGCTTTTTCTGCCGGGTTGAGCTTGTTGCGGTTCACCAGACCTCGGGTCGGCTGGTAGACGATCACCAGTTCGACGCCTTTGGCCTTGAACGCATCGTGCAGCTGTTGCAGGCGTTTGTAGCCCGCCGGGGTGGTGTTGAACTCGGTGCGCAAATCTTCCTGGGTCCGGAACAGCCAGTCGCCCTGCGCCTGCACCAGGGTGGTGAAGTTCTGCTGGTAGCGGGTGGTGTAGTTCTTCGCATCGTGGGCGGCCGGGCACAGGCTGCAGCAAGGTTCGGCCGTGAATTCAGGCGGCTGGACTTCATCTGCGCGGGCGCCGTTGCCGGCCGCCAGAATGCCCACGGTCAGGGCCGACAGGCTGAGTAATTTGATCAGGTGTGGGTGCATAAAATTATCCTCAGTCCTGCAATTCGGTCTGGCGTTCGACAGGGTCGATCAGCACGGCTTTCTGCTGGCGCACCAGCAGGTCGAGAATTTCATCCTGGCGCTCGCCGAGGATGCCGTTGAAGCTGATGCCGCTGGATTTGGTCGGCGCCAGCATCGACACGCGATACAGCTCGACACTCAACGGCGAATCGATCGACAGCGGACCGCTGCCGTTGGCCGCCAGTTCACCGCCGACCACGATCAGCGAGACCTGGGCGTCGAACGGGTCGAGCTCGATGTCACGGTCGGTGTCGGTCAGGTCCTTGATGTGCCCGTAGACGCCGGTCAGGCCGTTGGCCATGGCGACGTTTTCGTAGAGGCGGATGTTCACGCTGTTACGAATGCGAATGCCGTGGCGTTTATTGCTGATGACCTTGTTGCCCCACAGCAAGTTGTCGGCGGACTCGTAGAGCGTGATGCCGTCGGTGTGGTTCTTGTAGATCTCGTTGTAGGCGATCAGGTTGTTCACGCTGTTACGGTCGATCACCAGGCCCGAGAGGTGGTTGTCGTAGCTTTTGTTGTTGAAGATGAAGCTGTCGTTGACCTCACGGGAAATGATGATCCCGTGCTTCTTCTTCGTGCCGTACACCGTGTTCTCGGCAATGATCAGACCGTGGGAACGGTCGTGCGGGTCGATGCCGTAGACGATGTTGTCCTCGTAGGTGTTGCCCTTGACCACGAAGTCGCGGGTCTCGTAGCAGTAGAAGCCGTACCACATGTCCGAGAACTCGGAACCGACGATCCAGCCGGTCGGCTCGGGACGCTTGAGCACCTTGGCCATGTTCGGCGTGTACTGGGAAATACTCACACCGTAGGACTTACTGTTGGCGTAGCCGAAACTGGCCATCTTGCTGTTGACGATGTAGGTCTCGGTGCCACCCCAGGCCAGCAGGAACGGGCGGAATTCCTTCGGCGAACGGAAGGTCGCCGGGCCGTTTTCCTTCTCGCGCCAGCCGGTGACCTTGGTGTCACGCACGAACAACTGACCGTCGTTGACCAGGAACGATCCGGCTTCCTGGGACAGGCGCAGCTCCTGGGTCTGGCCGTCGATTTCGAGGATGCCTTTGCGGCCGACCACGATCGGCAGCTTGGCCAGATAGACGCCCGGCGAGGTTTCGCTGAAGTACTGCTTGGGCAGTTTCTGCGCCAGCTCTTTCAGATTCATGTAGCCGTCGTCGACGAAGATCGCCTGCGGGATGCCGTGCTGACGCACCACCCATTCGGCCATCTTGTTGTCGCCGCCGATGAAGTCCTTCAGGGCGTCTTCCTGCATCATCCGGCGCACGCTGATCTTGCCCGGTTTGCTGCGCACGATTTTCGCGGCGGCGGCTTCGGCGGTGTAGCCGGAGAGGTCGGGCAGTTTCGGCTTGGCCAGTTCCAGCGCGTCGGTCGGCGCGCTGCTGACGGTGTAGGTCTTGGCCTGTTGCAGCTCCTTGGCAGTGGTCACCGGCTTGGCCGGTTCCACACTGGCGAAGGCGCCGGCCGAGGCCAGCAGCATCGCGCCGGCCAGCAGGCTGAGTGAGCCTTTGCGGGCACTGTTCATGTCGGGCACTCCCTTGGCGGTCAGCATCAGAAGCGCCAGATCACGTCGATGAACGCGCGGTGCATGTACGAATCAACCTGGCTGCCGTAGGCATCACCCGGCTTGAACACACCGCCACGGAAACGTACCAGCGCCGACGGCTCGTCGATCGACTGGCTCAGCGCTGCCGGCAGCAAGCCTTGCTTGAAGTACTTGGTGACCACCAGATCCATTTCCTGGCCCAGATCCTTGTTGCCGTCCTGCAGTGGCAGCGAGGTGCTGGAGAGGATTGCGCCGGTCACGTCGTCGGTGTTGTTTTCCACAGCGTTGATGCCGTTGCTGCCCACCGGTTTGTTGCCGTCCACGCGCCAGAACTTGTGGTAGATCAGGCTGGCGTCGTACTGGTCGTTGAGCATCCACGAACCGAACAGGGTGGCGGTCTGCATGTTGTTCATTTCGCCACGGAAAGCCTCGCCGAAACGGTGAACCCGCGAGCGGGTACCGGTGTAGTTCGAGCGGTTGCTTTCCAGGCCGTTCTGTTGGTAATCGGCGCTGGCACGGGCATAGGCCGCACCGACCTGCCACTGCGGATCGAGGCGCAGACGCACACCGACGTCGGTGGCCCAGCCGTTGATGTCTTCGCTGCGTTTGGCCTGCGCCGGGCGGGTGCCATCGGCGTTCAGCGGGTTGACCGTGTCGCGGTCGCCGCTCATGCCGGTGATGCTGCCCCAGTAGTTGACGGTGTTGGTGTTGCGCCAGTTGTAGGCGTCGCTGTCGGCGGTCAGGCCGAGCCAGCTGATGTCGCCGTTCTGGGTTTTGTCGAGGGTGTCGCGGGGCACACCCGGTTCGGCGTAATCGAGTTTGCCGTCGTCGTGGGTGTGGTGACCGCGAATCCCGACCCACTGGCCCGGCGTCCACTGGTAAGCGGCATCGGCGTAGGCGTGCAGGCGATCCTTGTCTTTCGGCGCCAGCTCCTTGAGGTCGGTGCGGTATTCGCTGAAGCGCTCGGCGACACCGGCATTGGCGCGCAGCAGGGTGGTGTCGAAGGTCCAGTTCAGCGCTTCGATGTTGGTGTCGCGCCACTGGCCGTCGTCGTTGCGCAAACGCTGGCGACCGAACTTGAGGATCTCGCCGGGGTAGGGCGTCAGGCCGCTGTAGCCGACCCAGAACTCGCGCATTGCCAGGTAGTTTTTCTTGGTCTTGCGGTCGCCGTTGTCGGTGGTCTGGGTGCCTTCGCTGTCGGACTGCTGCAGGGTGTCGGTCTCGATGATGTCGGTCGAGGTCACGGCCTGGCCCATGGCGTAGGCGCTCCACGCGCCGCTTTCGCCGTAGACCCACGGACGCAGATCGAGGCCGACGCCGTTGACGTCGCCGCCGCTGGCGGTGCCGAGGTCGCGGTCGTCTTCGGACTGGCCGGTGATTTTCACTTCGAGGCCGAAGTTCTTCGATTCAGTCATCGCGGCCAGGGTCGGACAAGACCAGATCAACGCGAACGTGAGGCCAATGCCGGCCTTCACAAAGGGATTCAATTTCATAGTTTTTCCTCGCCGTCTTCTTCTTGCAGGGCGTGCAGTTGCAGCGTGTTCTGGTTCAGGGCGCCACGGGCCGCCTGTTCCTGTTGCAGCAGGCGCCGCGCTTCGGCCAGGCGCTCGGGCGGCAGCTGGGCGGCGAGGGTGGTCGCCAGCTCGTCGGCTTGCGGGGTGTTTTGCGCCTTGGCCAATTGGCTGAACACATAGGCGTTGAGCGGGTCGGGCTTGGTGCCCTTGCCTTGGGAAAACAGCTGGGCGATGGCGAAGTCGGCGCTGTTCTGGCCGTTGCGCGCAGCGGTCAGCAGATGGTCGAGGGCCTTCTGCGGATAGACCTTGCCCAGGTAGCCACGGCGGTAGATCTGGCCGAGGTAGTAATCGGCGGCGACTTCGCGGCCGACGGCTTTCTGGAAATGTTCCTCGGCGACTTTCGCGTCGGCCGGGACCAGTTTGCCTTCGTAGTAGAGCTTGCCCAGCAACAGTTCGGCGCGCGACTGGTCGGCGGCGCGGCCGTTGTCCAGGTACTTCATCATCTGATCGACATCGCCCAGTTCCGGGAAGTCGTAGAGCAGTTGTGCCAGCGTTACCCAGGACGCCGGGTAGCCCGGCGCGATCGGCTCGAGCAGCGACTGCGCGGTTTTTTCGTCGGTCTTGCCCAGGGTCGAATCAGCCAGCACACGGGCTACGGAATCCACCCGCTGAGCGCTGACGGTGCCGCGGCTGTAACCGGCCTGCAGTTGTTTGATCAGCTCGGCCTGTTGCTCCGGCGCGCCACGTTTTTGATAGACCGTGGCCAGTTCGACGTAGCAGATGTCGGTGGTGTTGAGTGCGGCCTTGCAGATCTTTTCCACGTCATCCAAGTGCTGGTCGTAAGTGCCCTGGGTGCGGTACAGCAGCACTTGAGCGAGACCGGCTTCCGGGTAACCGGATTTGCGCCATTGGTCGATCTGCTGCTGAGCGTTGATGTTCGGGAAGCTGTGCGGGTATTGCAGGTACAGCATCGCGAGCGGAATCAGCGTGTTGCCTTCGCCACTGGCGGCGGCTTTCTTCAGCAGGGTTTCGGCTTCGTGATGTTCGGCCTCGGTGGAACCGGGCTTGGCCACCAGCAAGCGGCCGAGTCGGGCCTGGGCACGCGGCGAAACACTGGCGGCGGCGCGGTAGGTGGCTTCGGCCTGTTTCATTTGTTCCGGATCGCGACTGTCGACCTGAATATCGGCGAGGCCCACCTGGGCTTCGCTGTAACCCAGATCGGCCAGCGCACGGTAGTTCTGCGCGGCGGTCGCGGTGTCACCGCGCTTGAGCGCTTCGTTGGCCAGACGCTGGTCAGGCAGGCCGGCGCAACCGGCCAGACTGACTGCCAAGGCCAATGCGCACACTGAACCCATGTGGGAGCGAGCTTGCTCGCGAAAGCGGTGTGTCAGTCGGCACTGAGGCTGAATGTCAGAATGCATTCGCGAGCAAGCTCGCTCCCACAGGGTTTGTGGTGTGCTCGAGATGGGTGCAGTAGTCACAGGCATGTCCTCGACTTAAAGACCGGCTGCCATGGCTTTGTCGATCAGCCAGTTCAGGTTCGGACCACGGTCGCTGTTCACTTCCACCGGGCGGCCGGCGAAGCGGCTGTCCAGCGGTTCGTCCGGCTGGATCTGCACGCGGATGTCGGAGGACAGGTCAGCACTTTTCAGGCTGGTGCTGCTGACGATCTTGCCGGTGCGGGTCTTGTCTTCGCCGGCGATCTGGAAGCTCACCGGGGTGCCCGGACGTACGTCGCCGAACTGGCGATAGGAGAAGCGAGCATCGACGGTGGCCTGGGTGTTGCGCGGTACCAGCTGGAAGATCACGTCGCCCTTGCTCGCGTATTGACCGTCGGCCACCAGTTGCTGGGCCACGGTGCAATCGCACGGCGAGGTCAGAGTGCCGGTCATCTGCTTGCCGAACAGTTCTTCAACCTTGGCCGGCTGCAGTTGATCTTCGTCCAGATGGCCCTTGAGCACGTCGAGCATGCTGGTGCTGAAAGTCGCCAGCGGTGCACCTTTGGCGGCAACGCCGTCGGATTTGACCAGGCTCTGCACAGTGCCGTCGCGCGGCATGGTGATGTTCATGCCCGGCACGCTGACCAGACCGGCCTGTGCATGGCTGACGAAGTACATGCTGTACACCGATTTGAAAATGAAACCCGCCGCCACCAGGCCGACCGCGAAGATACCGGCGCTGAACGTCACCGCTTTCAGGCGCCCGAACGGGGTCATGCCGGAGTCGCCGTCCTTGACCTTGCGGGCCTTGGTGAAGTTGTCGCGCTGCAGGGTTGCCAGCACTTCGCCGATGCTGACGATGTCGCCGGCCAGGTGCGAAGTGATCAGGTGGCGCAGGGTCGAAATGTCCTGCGGCTCGAGGTTCTGGAACTGGCAGCCGACACGGCCCGTCTGCCGGTCGTAGGAGCGCACTTGCAGTTCAACGTCCATGGCCAGGCCGAGGTTGTCGATGACGAACTGCAGACGCGCCTTGTACACCTCGCCGACGGTCAGCGGCAGTTGTCCGGCATTGAACGCCAGACCACCGGCGGACAGGTCGAGGACCCGTGCTTCAACCGGGGTCCGGTCAGGGCCGAAGAACCGCAGCTTGGCCGGGATTTTTACCCGGGCGTGCTGGCGCTGGGCTTCGGATTCATGCACTACGTTGACGTTGACGGCGGTATTCATGGGGGCGATTTCCTTGTTAATTCAATAGGGGCAGGTCAGACCATCATCAGCAGCACGGCGACGAAAATGCTGCCGGCGGAGAAGGTCATGGTCCGAGACGACCAGGTGTTGAACCAACGTTGAAAGCTGGCGAGATCACGGGTCAGGGAAGTGGGTTGGCGAGTCCAGGATTGTTGGTCGAGGCGGAAGAACACGTAGATCTTCACGAGCGCGCCGACGATCTGGTTGTAATAGAGAATTGCCGGGTAAGCCGGACCGATCCGGTGGCCCGAGCAGGACAGCAACAGCGTCAGAATCAGTCGGGTGATGCCGATCCACAGCAGGTAAACCAGAATGAACGCGGTGCCGTATTTGAAGCTGGCGATGATTGCCACGGTCAGGCCGAGCAGCGATGTCCACATCGATACGCGCTGGTCGAACAGCACCACCGAGGTGAAGGCACCGAGGCGTTTTACACCCAGGCCCAGCGCTCGGGAGTTCTGCCGCAGGTTGTTGCCGTACCAGCGGAACATCAGTTTGCGGCTGGCCTTGATGAAGCTCTTTTCCGGCGGGTGTTCAACGGTGTTGATCGCCGCGTCCGGCACGTAGAAGGTGTCGTAGCCCAGACGCATCAGGCTGAACCAGCTCGACTTGTCGTCGCCGGTCAGGAACTTGAAACGGCCCAGGCGCCAGTGTTGCAGCGAGTCGCTTTCAACGTCGGCGATGAATTCCGGGTTGGTGACCACGGTGGCGCGGAACACCGACATGCGCCCGGTCATGGTCAGCACGCGTTTGGACAGGGCCATCGAGCACATGTTGATGTGGCGCTGGGCGAAGCGCAGCTTGTGCCACTCGCTCATGATGTAGCCGCCGCGCACTTCGCAGAATTCGTTGGTGGTCAGGCCGCCGACGTTGCTGAACATCTGGAACCACGGCACGGTTTTGCGCACAACGCCTTCGCCGAGCACGGTGTCGCCATCGATCACGGCCACCACGGCGCGGTCGTCCGGCAGGTGACGGGAGATCGCGCGGAAACCAAACGCCAGGCCATCACGTTTGCCGGTGCCGGGAATGCGCACGAAGTCGAGTTTCACGCGGTCCGGCGGATTCATCCGCGCCCACAGCGCCTTGACCAGCAGCTCATCGGACATTTCGACGATCGAGCAGACCACGGTGGTCGGCAGTTCGCAGTCGATGGCTTCGCGGATCACCGAGCTGTAAACCTGCGCGGTGGTCAACGCGTCGATGCGGAAACTGGTGACCATCAGAAACACATGCGACGGGTCCGCCGCTTTACCCAGCTTGCGAACCTTGCGGCGCAGGTGCGGGTAGACGATGTAGAGAAAGATCATGCCGCGCACAAAGTGCGTGGCACCCATCGAGTAGCGCCAGATACCCACGGCGCCAATCAGGAAAATGAAGTCCTTCGACTCGGAGTCGAACGTGGACGTGGGCAGCATCAGGGCCAGGCCCATCAGCAGGCTCAGAAACAAAAGCCAGCCGGCGGATTGCAGAAAAAAATGTTTGAGCTTGGACATGACCGTCATCCGAAGGTGATGGGGGCTTCAAGCCGCCCGCCGATTCACGGCGGGCGGTTTGAAACTCGGGGCTTGCCGCTGCGTTACCAGCAGATGCCTTCGGTGCGGCTACCGGCGCTGGTGGCCTTGGACATGAAGCCCACCAGGTCGATCACCTGTTTGCCGTGCGGCGCTTCTTCGGCCAGCGCACGGAACTTCTCGTCGCGGTTGCCGAGGATGATCACGTCGGAGTTGTCGATCACCGAATCGAAGTCCGCGTTGAGCAGGGACGACACGTGCGGGATCTTCGACTCGATGTAGTCCTTGTTCGCGCCGTGGACACGGGCGTACTGGACGTTGCTGTCGTAGATGCTCAGGTCGTAACCCTTGCCGATCAGCATCTCGGCCAGTTCCACCAGCGGGCTTTCGCGCAGGTCGTCGGTGCCGGCCTTGAAGCTCAGGCCGAGCAGGGCGACTTTGCGTTTGTCGTGGCTTTCAACGATGTCGAAGGCGTTTTGCACTTGCGATTCGTTGCTGCGCATCAGCGAGTTGAGCAGCGGCGCTTCGACGTCCAGGGAGCCGGCGCGGTAGGTCAGGGCGCGCACGTCTTTCGGCAGGCACGAACCGCCGAACGCGAAGCCCGGGCGCATGTAGTACTGGGACAGGTTGAGGGTCTTGTCCTGGCAGACGACCTCCATCACTTCGCGGCCATCGACGCCCACCGCTTTGGCGATGTTGCCGATCTCGTTGGCGAAGGTCACTTTGGTGGCATGCCAGACGTTGCAGGTGTACTTGATCATCTCGGCGACGGCGATGTCCTTGCGGATGATCGGCGCGTCGAGTTCTTCGTACAGCGATTGCAGAACGTCGCCCGAGGCCTTGTCGAACTCGCCGATGACGGTCATCGGTGGCAAGTCGTAGTCGGCGATCGCGGTAGATTCACGCAGGAACTCAGGGTTTACGGCGACACCGAAATCAACGCCGGCTTTCTTGCCGGAGCAGTCTTCGAGGATCGGGATGACAACGTTTGCCACGGTGCCCGGCAGCACGGTGCTGCGCACGACGATGGTGTGACGGGTGGTCTTTTCGCGCAGAACAAAACCGATCTCGCGGCACACCGCTTCGATGTAGTTCAGTTCCAGGTCGCCGTTCTTCTTGCTCGGTGTGCCGACGCAGATCATCGACAGATCGGTGTCGCGAATTGCCTCGGCGAAGTTGGTTGTGCCGCGCAGACGACCGGTCTGGATACCTTGTGCCAGCAACTCGCCCAGGCCCGGTTCGACAATGGGAGATTTGCCAGCGTTGATCATGTCGATCTTGTCTTTGGCAACATCCACGCCAACGACGTCATGGCCCCGTGCAGACAGGCAACCGGCACATACTGCACCGACGTAACCCAAACCAAATATGCTGATGCGCATCGCAATTACCTCTGTATATATCAGGCCTTAGAGGGCCGGAGTTAATGGTTTTCAGCGTTCTTAGTGCACTCGAAAGTGTGACTTACAGGCGTCACAATGCCGTGTGCAGGCATACTTAAGTTCCGAGTGTCTAAATAAGTGCACTCAAGATGTGCGCTAACCAGGCCTTGTTGTTATGACGTGCCCTGTTATGCAGCCGATCCTCTGGTCAGAGGGCTCTTGTGCAATCGTGTTACACGCTCGATGCCAGGATAAATACCTGTAGATCAAGCGCTTGGGTGCTCAGGCGAGCACGTTTATAGGGGCGCGACCATGGCCTTGCAGGGGATATTAATGGTGCGTATCTCCTGTCCTTCGATAGTTGTCCAGAGTTGTTATCCATGGGTGCAAGTTGTTGTGACAACTTGGTTACATGGTTGGGTTCTCTGCGTAAGTTATCTCGTACAAACTCGGCGAGAATCGTTACCGGTGGTATGAGCTATGCATTTGGACATAGTTCCTGTCCGCTCATCGCGGAAGCAGAAATTTTTTGAAATATTGAGAAAGATGGCACTGCTTTCAAATTGATAGCACTTTCGATTTCGCCCTTTGTTAATCGGGGGATAATCGCGTTAGATGGTTTTGTGCCACTACTGTAAAAAAATTTAGGTGCCACTACTGAAAAAAATGACAACTGTCGAGTGAAACTAAAGATAGGAAAGAGGGTGATGTTTTTATGGCGCCAATAAGTCGGCGTAAGCAGGCGGGGGATTTTTGACGTCGTGCGACCTGCACGACTCTCTTAATCAAGAGTCGTGCAGAAGTGCATGCTTTATTCCGGTGCGTGGTCGCGCAGAAACACCAGATTGTCGGGTTTCGATTGCTCGGCGCTGTAGCGATAACCCTGTACATCGAACTGCTTGAGGAGGGCCGGATCGTTGATTTTTTCCTGGATCACGAAGCGGCTCATCAGGCCCCGGGCCTTCTTGGCGTAGAAGCTGATGATCTTGTACTGGCCGTTCTTCAGGTCCTTGAACTCGGTATTGATGATGCGTGCGTTCAGGGCCGTGCGTTTGACGGCCGAGAAGTATTCGTTGGACGCCAGGTTCAGCAGCACGTCATCGCCCTGATCGGCCAGCGCTTCGTTCAGCCATTCGCTGATGCGCGTGCCCCAGAAGGCGTACAAGTCCTTGCCTCGGGCGTTGGCCAGTTTGGTGCCCATTTCCAGGCGATACGGCTGCATCAGGTCGAGCGGGCGCAGCAGGCCGTAGAGGCCGGAGAGCATGCGCAGGTGCCGTTGTGCATAATCGAAGTCGGCTTCGCTGAAACTCTGGGCGTCGAGTCCGGTGTAGACGTCGCCCTTGAAGGCCAGCAATGCCTGTTTGGCGTTTTCCGGTGTGAACGCCGGTGTCCAGCTGCCGAAGCGCGCGGCGTTGAGGCCGCCGATCTTGTCGGACACGTGCATCAGCTCGCTGATCTGCGCCGGGCTCAGTTCGCGCAGTTGCTGGATCAGTTCCTGGGAATGGTCGAGGTATTGCGGCTGGGTGAAGCGCTGGGTCGCCGGCGGTGTTTCGTAATCGAGGGTCTTGGCGGGGGAAATCACCATCAGCATGAAGTCGTCTCCTTTAATCGTGGGGGCGATTCTAGGGGGTTGGGGCGGATGACTCCAGCTATCAGGTCCATAGGTGATCGGTGGTGTGCCACCCAACCCTGATCGTTCCCACGCTCTGCGTGGGAATGCAGCCAGTGACGCTCTGCGTCACCCCGGCAGCGGACGCGGAGCGTCCGGGGAGGCGTTACCACGCAGAGCGTGGGAACGATCATCTGTGTGCCTGCGGGAATTACTGTCGGATCGGCTATAGTGCCGCGCGGGTTTTGTTATGGAGACACCCTTTGCGCATTGTTCTTTTTTTCGCCGCGTGGCTGTTGAGCGTCGGTGCCGTTGCGGCGCCGGGCGATATCGCGACGCTGGATCGCAGCACCTGGCCGGAGAAACTCGACAACCCGACCCTGTTCGACGTCGCCTCACGGGCGGAAATCCTGATGTTCGCCCGAGGCCTGCTCGGCACCGAAGCACTGGACGAAGCGGCGCTGGCCCAGCGTCTGGGACTGCGCACGGTCAATCTGGATGCGATCAACAGCCTGCGCGAGCGCCTGTGGCAGCGCCTGCTGGCCAACTACAACTTCGCCCAGCAAAGCTGCGATCAGGACGCCTCGTTTTGCTTCCTCGTCGAAGACTTGCCGACCCTGCGCGAGCAGGCGGCCAAATTCGTGGTCAGTGACGAGAGCTATTACACCAAATGGGCCGAACCGAGCCGGATCTTCCATCTGCAGTACCTTGATGAGCTGATGCGCAAGGCTGCGCTGTCGCCGCAGACCAGCAGCGAACTCGATCATTTCGCAGACTACGAGCGCAACGGCGACGACATGCACGATCGCCTGTTTCTGCTGAGTTTCGACAGCGCCGCCAACCTGCAACCGGACAATACCGACTGGCTCACCGAGTACCTGCGCAAGTCGAACCTGAGCGGCACCTTTTTCATGTTGGGCAAGGATGTTCAAGCGCGGCTGGCCGATCGTTCGGTGAGCAGTCTGCAAGCGACGTTTTCGCAGCAGTGCGTCGGCGTTCAGGGCTGGGAATTCCGCTCTCACAGCCACTGGCAGGACTGGCAGGATTCGGTGCGACGCAGTGCCGACCTGGTGCGCAACAAGCTGCCGGAAAATTACGTGCCGCTGTTCCGTCCGCCGGAAGGCCAGCGTCGCAGCGATGCTGGGGGTTTCTTCAACAGTCAGGGCTTGCAAGTGGCGCTGTGGGACATCGATGCCCAGGACGGCGCCGGCAAGCTCAAGGGTGCTCCGAGCGCGCAGCGCGTGCTGACCCTGATGCTGTTGTGGCGACACGGAGTGATCAATTTCAACATGAAGCAGGATGCGGTGAAGACCGCGTTGCCGTGGCTGATCACACAGACTGCGCAAAGCGGCATCGGCTGGGAAGACTGTCAGGACGCGTTTCGCTGAAAAACGGCAAGAGCCCGGAAATATGGGGCTTGGGGTGAATTTTTTGCAGGATTCGATGCAGGCGGACTTCCGACTCTAACGGGGGCAGGGCGGTCCGCCAAGGGCTTTTCGTCACTTTGCAAAATAAACTTCAAAAAAGCGTCAAAGTGCTTTTTTCTGTCACGGGTTTTGGAGTATTACGAAGTCAGACCGCCGAAACCTGCAACACAGGTGGCGTCTTCCAAGACCCATTTTGTGTGCGGTTCACCTGCTATCCCGACAAAAGCTGTGCAGGTGGATTCGGCAGTCACTTCGAGGCGCAGCACCGCCGAGGTATTGCGTCGAATGGCTCCCACAAAGGTGACCGAGTATGGATGATCACGGACGTAGCCCCTCCTCCAACCAGCCAATCCTTTATGTACTCGATACCAACGTACTGATTCACGATCCGAACGCCCTGCTGAATTTCGAAGAACACCACGTCGCGATCCCGATGACCGTGCTTGAAGAGCTGGACAAGCTCAAGAGCGGGCATCACAGCGTGGCCGCCGAATGCCGTCAGGCGATCCGCCTGATCGACAAGACCCTGGGCGATGCTTCCCCGGAAGATGTCGAACTGGGGGTGCCGATCCAGCGCGGCAAGGGCGGTCCGAAGGGCTTGCTGTCAATTCTGATGAGCAAGCAGGCCGAATCGAACCTGATTCTGCCCGAGCATCTGAACGACAACAAAATCATCAACCAGCTGATCGACCTGCACACCCGCGACCCGAAAAAACCGGTGGTGCTGGTCACCAAAGACATCAACATGCGCCTCAAGGCGCGCGCCTGCGGGATTGATGCCGAGGACTACAGCACCGACCAACTGGTCGACGACGTGTCCCTGCTGCCCAACGGCTATCACAACATGACCGGCTCCTTCTGGGACCGTGTGAGCAAGGTCGAAACCCGTCAGGACCATGGCCGCACCTGGCATCAGGTGCAATTGACCGATAACCTGCCGGCCGTGCACATCAACGAATTCATCATTGATGAGCAAGGGTTTGTCGGCTGGATCAAGGAGATTGAAGAGGACCGTCTGCTGATCCTCGACCTTCATCAGGAACCGCTGCTGCACCAGGAAGCCTGGGGCCTCAAGCCACGGGACATCTATCAGAGTCTGGCGCTGTATGCGCTGCTGGATCCGGACATTCACCTGGTCAATCTGTCCGGCGCCGCCGGCTCGGGTAAAACCATTCTGGCGCTGGCCGCTGCGATCGAGCAGACCATGGTCAGCAAGCGCTATCGTCGCATCATCGCCACCCGCAGCGTGCAAGGCCTGGACCAGGAAATCGGCTTCCTGCCCGGCACCGAAGCGGAAAAAATGGAGCCTTGGCTGGGCGCCATCACCGACAACCTCGAAGCCTTGCACATGGATGACGAAAACACCCATGGCAGCGTCGACTACATCCTCAGCAAAGTGCCGTTGCAGTTCAAATCGCTCAATTACATTCGCGGTCGCAGCTTCCAGCAGAGCCTGATCCTGATCGACGAATGCCAGAACCTCACGCCGCACCAGATGAAAACCATCATCACCCGGGCCGGCGCCGGTTCCAAAGTGGTGTGCCTGGGCAACCTGGCACAGATCGACACCCCTTACCTGTCCGCGACCAGCTCCGGGCTGACCTACCTGACCGAACGCTTCAAGGATTTCCCCAACGGTGTGCACATCACCCTGCAAGGGGTGCCTCGCTCGATCCTGGCCGAATACGCCGAATCGCATCTGTAACCGTCAAACGCAACCGGGCGACTGCAAAGTCGCCCGGTTTTTTATGTGCGCAATTCTGACCCCCAGGTTTACAATCGACGCTCCTGATCAGGAGTAATCCCGTGCTGACTCATCTCGATTCCCAAGGTCGCGCCAACATGGTCGACGTCACCGAAAAAGCCGTGACGTTCCGTGAAGCGACGGCCCAAGCGCTGGTGCGCATGCTGCCCGACACCCTGCAGATGATCGTCAGCGGCGGCCATCCCAAGGGCGACGTGTTCGCCGTGGCGCGCATTGCCGGCATTCAGGCGGCGAAGAAAACCAGTGACCTGATTCCCCTGTGCCATCCGTTGATGCTGACCGGCGTCAAGGTCGAGCTCAGTGCCGAAGGCGATGACGCGGTGCGCATCGTCGCCCGCTGCAAACTGTCCGGGCAGACCGGCGTCGAGATGGAAGCGCTGACCGCCGCCAGCGTCGCCGCCCTGACCATCTACGACATGTGCAAGGCCGTGGATCGTGGCATGACCATCGAAAGCGTGCGTCTGCTGGAAAAGGTCGGCGGCAAGAGCGGGCATTTCCAGGCGGAGCAGCCATGAACCTGACCGTGAAATTTTTTGCCCGTTACCGCGAGGCGCTGGGCGTGGACTCGGTGAAGGTCGAGGGTGACTTCGCCACCGTCGATGACGTTCGTGCGTTGCTGGTGCAGCGTGACGGCGCCGAGGTGCTGAGCGAGCAGAATCTGATGTGCGCGCGCAACGAAGACCTCTGCCAGCTCGACGAGCCGGTGGCGGATGGCGACGAAGTGGCATTTTTCCCCACCGTGACCGGAGGCTGAGCCATGCGCATTCGAGTGCAGTCCGAACCGTTCGATCCGGGCGCCGAAGTCAACGCGATGCACGCGGCCAATGTCGGCGTTGGCGCGGTGGTGAGTTTCGTCGGCTACGTGCGTGACTTCAACGATGGCCTCGATGTCGCCGGAATGTTCCTCGAACACTATCCGGGCATGACCGAAAAGGCCCTCGGCAAGATCGCCGTAGAGGCCGAGCAACGCTGGCCGCTGTTGAAGCTGGAAGTGCTGCACCGCATCGGCGCGCTGGAACCGGGCGAACCGATCGTGTTTGTCGCCGCCGCCAGTGCCCACCGCCAGGCGGCGTTCGACGCCTGCGCCTTTGTCATGGATTACCTGAAAACCCGCGCGCCGTTCTGGAAGAAAGAGAACACCAGCGACGGCCCGCGCTGGGTTGAAGGCCGTGACAGCGATCATGCGGCGGCGGATCGCTGGAAGCAGTAATTCCTCTGTCGACTTAGAGTCAGTCTTCGCGAGCAAGCTCGCTCCCACAGGTTTTAGATAATCCTCGTGGGAGCGAGCTTGCTCGCGAAGAGGCCATCCGAATCACCAATTCCCTCAAGTTCACCTCCCCGACCATCGGCCAGAAATGATCGGTCTCGCCCAATTGACGATTTGTACGTAAAAGTCCAGTATGGATTTACAAGTACAAAAAAGGTCTTTCCCCGTTTCAGCTTTTTTCTTCTGTCTTGCCAAACCAACAACAACCCGCGAGAGAACGAACATGAAGAAATTCCCCCTCATCACCGGTCTGGCACTGAGCCTGTTGGCGTGCAGCAGCGCGTTCGCCGCCGAGAAAACCCTGCGCATCGGTATCGAGGCGGCGTATCCGCCCTTCGCCTCGAAAACCGACAAGGGTGAAATCGTCGGTTTCGACTACGACATCGGCAACGCCCTGTGCGCGCAGATGCAGGTCAAGTGCGTGTGGGTCGAGGGCGAGTTCGACGGTCTGATTCCTTCCCTGAAAGTGAAGAAAATCGATATGGCGCTGTCGTCCATGACCATCAACGAAGATCGCAAGAAGTCGGTGGACTTCACCCACAAGTACTATTTCACCTCGTCGCGGCTGGTGATGAAGGAAGGCGCGAGCGTCGATGACCAGTACGCCAGCCTCAAGGGCAAGACCGTTGGCGTGCAGCGTGCGACCACTACCGACCGCTACGCCACCGAGGTGTTCGAGCCCAAGGGCATCAACGTCAAGCGTTACGGCAACAACGAAGAAATCTACATGGACCTGGCGGCCGGGCGTCTCGACGCGATTTTCGCCGACACCATTCCGCTGACCGACTTCCTGTCGATGCCTCGGGGCAAGGGTTACGCCTTTGTCGGGCCTGAGTTGAAGGACCCGAAATACGTGGGCGAGGGCGCGGGGATTGCGGTGCGCAAGGGCAACACTGAGCTGGTCAGCCAGTTGAACACCGCCATCGACGGCATTCGCGCCAGTGGTGAGTATCAGAAGATTTCCGAGAAGTACTTCAAGTCGGACATCTACGGCGACTGACAGTCCGCCATCGCTGACGTCAGCTCCCACAGAGATTTTCGGTGTACACAAAACCTGTGGGGGCTGGCTGGCCAGCGATGAGGCCGTCAGATTCACCGCAAAATCTTCAGCCCTTCAATTCCTTCAAGTGCTTGTACACCGTCGCCCGTCCCATGTTCAGGACATTGGCCACATAGTTCGAGGCGCTCTTGCCCTTGAACGCCCCCTCGGCGTGCAGCGCCAGCACCAGTTCGCGTTTGTGATCACGGGTCAGCAGGTTCAGGCTCAGTTGCCGTTCGCGCAGCCAGGCGTGCAGGAAAGTGTTGATCCGCTCCTGCCAGTCATCGCGAAACAGCGAGTCCGGTTGCGGGATCAGCTTGCTCGGCGAGAGGAACAGATCCAGCGCAGCCTTGGCATTCTCGAACAGTGAAATATTCAGGTTGATGCACAGCACCGCCAGCGGATGACCTTCGCTGTCGCGCAGCACGGTGCTCAGGCTGCGAATCTTCTGGCCGTCCCAGTTGAGCTTTTCGTACGGGCCGATGTTCCGTTCGCTGACGTCGTCGCTGAGCATGTCTTCCAGCGACGATTCATCGCCGATCACCCGTTTCGACAGGTTGTTGGCGATGTAGTCGACCTTCTGCGTGCGCAGGTCATGCAGCACCACTTCGGCATGGGGAAAGAACAGCGTGGCGATGGCGTCGGCGATGGCGTGGTAGTTATCCAGCGCGGCGTCATGCAGCTCGGGCGTGTGTTCGGGGGCGGTCATAACTGTGGAGCTCCAGGCAACGTCAGCGCCCCCGTGATCCGGGGGCGTTGCGAGTGTGCCGCAATCCGTCGGGCGCGTCATCCGGGCGGACGGTCAGGCCAGGCGGGAAGGGGCGAGCATGGCGGCGGTCAGGCCGAATTGCTCGAGGTGTCGGGGCAGCGATTCGCCACGGACCAGCGCTGCGCTGGCCATGCCCATGGCCGGTGAGGTCTGGATACCGTAACCGCCCTGGGCCGCGACCCAGAACAGCCCCGGCACTTGTGGGTCGAACCCGGAGAGCAAATCACCGTCGGCGACGAAACTGCGCAGACCGGCCCAGGTGCGGGTCGGGCGGCGGATGGTCAGGGTCGTCGCCTCCTCGATCTGGTAAATGCCCATGGCAATGTCCAGTTCTTCCGGTTGCACGTCGTGCGGCTCGACCGGGTCGGCGTTGGCCGGTGAGCCGAGGAACATCCCGGCATCGGGCTTCATGTAAAAGGATTCGTCGAGGCTGACCAGCATCGGCCAGTGATGAATGTCCACGCCTTCGGGGCCGGCGAAGATGAACGCGGCGCGACGTTTTGGTTGCAGGCCCAGCGGCCGGGCGCCGGCCAGGGCACCGATCTTGTCGGCCCAGGCGCCAGCCGCGTTGATCACGATGGGCGCGCTGAAGGTTTGGTCATTGGTCTGCACGTGCCAGACTCCGTCGGCATCGCGGCTCAGCCCGAGCACTTCGCAATCGGTCTGCACCTGGCCGTTGTTGCGACGGATGCCGCGCAGATAACCCTGATGCAGGGCGTCGGTGTCGATGTCGCTGGCGGTCGGGTCGTAGATCGCGCCATGGACTTTCTCCCTGCGCAGGATCGGCAGCCTCGCGCAGGCTTCATCCGCGCTGAGCAACTGCATCTCCGGCACTGTGGCTTTGGCGCTCAGGTATTGATTGTTCAGCTCGGCGGCGTCCCCGGTGAAATCCACGGTCATTTCCCCGCGCGGGGTCAGCAGCGGGTGCTCGCAGAAACCGCTGGGCGGATGGTCGAAGAATTCACGGCTGGCCTGGGTCAGCGCCCGGACCTGCGGTGTGCCGTAAGCGGCGGTGAACAGCGCCGCCGAGCGCCCGGTGGAGTGATAGGCCGGATGCGACTCGCGCTCCAGCACCACGACCTTGCCGTGCTGCGACAGCCAGAAACCGGTGGAAGCGCCGGCGATCCCGCCGCCGATGATGATGAAATCTGCATGACTCATGAAAATCTCCGGTGTCAGCGCTGCAATTGATAGATGGCATTGGCCAGGGCGATGTCTTCCAGACCCAGACCGATGGAGCGGAAAAACACGTGATGCTGGTAATCGGGGCGCTGCACTTTTTCGCTGAGCAGATCCGCCAGGTCGCCGAGGATCGCGCTATTGTCCCAGCCATGTTGTTCGCGGGCGATCAGCATCTCGCCGGCCGAGCCCGGGGTAGTCGGGCGATAGTCGCAGAACACCTGCATGTCGTTGAGGCTTTGCGGCGGCACTTCGTGGGCGCGCGGTGCGTTGGTGCTGATCGAGGTGATCAGTGCTGGTTTGTTCAAGGTCGCCGGGTCGATCACAGGTCCTGCGGACGAGGTGCAGAGCATGATCACATCGGCTTCGGCGATGGCGGCTTCGCGGCTTTCGGCGATGCTCACCCGTGGATCGAGGGCTTGCAGTTGTCGGATGGTTGCCGGGTCTTCGCTCAAGGTAGGTGAGTACACACTGATGCTCTGCCAGTCGCGCAATGTTTTGACGTAATGCAGGTGCGCCTGGGCGACCTTGCCGCTGCCGATGATTGCCAGGCGTTTTGCGTTCGACGGGGCCAGGGCGTCGACGGCGACAGCTGTGGTTGCCGCCGTGCGGGCGGTGGTCAGTTCGCCGGCATCGCAGAGCAGCAACGGTTGACCGGTCTGCATCGACATCAACAGCGTCCACGCCGTCACCAGCGGGCCTTGTTCGCGAACGATGTACGGCGAGGTCTTGACTCCGTACACGCCATCTTCTGCCAGCACGCCCAGATAGTTGATGAAGTCCCCGGCGCCCTGGGGAAATTCCACCAGTTGCTGCGCCGGTTGCACCGCATGCCCGGCCGCCAGATCGCGGAACAGCTTGCGCAGGATCTGCGGCACATCGATCCGGGCCAACAGCTCGCGGGCCTGGGTTTGGTCGATCACGTAGGGCGTACTGGTCATGGCAGACTCCGGAGACTGTTTTTAAACTAATTTGTCTATTATGGACTTTTAGTTCTATTGAACAATATCCGGGCGAAAAAAAAGCGCAGTCCGTTGCCGGCTGCGCTTCTCTTTATGGTGCCGCTTACTGTGGACGCTTGCGCTCAACCGCCCGCAACAGATGGGTCGGCGGCGTTTCACAGCTGATCTTGCGACCGAGTTTTTCTTCGATGGACGGCAACTGATAGGAGTCGTCTTCACCGGCGAAGCTGATCGACACGCCATCGGCGCCAGCACGACCGGTACGACCGATGCGGTGCACATAGTCGTCCGGGACTTCCGGCAGGGTGAAGTTGATCACGTGGCTGATACCGTCGATGTGAATACCGCGACCGGCCACGTCGGTGGCGACCAGGACGCGGATCCTCCCTTCGCGGAAGCCTTCAAGCGTCTTGATCCGCTTGTGCTGCGGCACGTCGCCGGACAATTGCGCGGCGTTGATGCCGTCGCGCACCAGGCGTTCCTCGATGCGCCGCACTTCGTCCTTGCGGTTGGCGAACACGATCACTCGCTCCCAGCCGTTGTCGTTGACCAGGTTGAAGAGCAGTTTGTATTTGTCGGCACCGGCCACCGCATAGATGTGCTGTTCGACATTTTCGTTGGCCACGTTGGTGACCTCGATTTCGACGATCGCAGGATCGGTGGTCCACTGCTTGGCGAGGTTCATCACGTCATCGGTGAAGGTCGCGGAGAACAGCAGGGTCTGGCGTTCGCTTTTCGGCGGAGTCTGGCGAATGATCTGACGCACTTGCGGGATGAAGCCCATGTCGAGCATGCGGTCGGCTTCGTCCAGCACCATCACTTCAACCATGTCCAGGTGCACGTCGCCGCGCTGGTTGAAGTCAAGCAGGCGGCCAGGCGTTGCGACGAGGATGTCGCAATGGCGCGCTTCGAGGTGCTTGAGCTGCTTGTCGAAGTCCATGCCGCCGACGAACGTCATGACGTTGAGGCCGGTGTACTTGGTCAGGTCGGCGGCGTCCTTGGCGATCTGCACCACCAGTTCACGGGTCGGCGCGATGATCAGCGCCCGTGGCTCGCCCATGTAGCGCTCTTTCGGCGGCGGGGTCTGCAACAGCTGGGTGATGATCGAGATCAGGAACGCGGCGGTCTTGCCGGTGCCAGTCTGGGCACGGCCGATGGCGTCTTTGCCGGCGAGGGTATAACCCAGCACCTGAGCCTGGATCGGCGTGCAATACGGGAAGCCCAGGTCGTGGATGGCATGCATCAGTTCCGGGGCGAGCTTGAAATCGTGGAAGCGGGTCTTGCCTTCCTGCGGCTCGACGACGAAGTCTTCGAGTTTCCAGGGAATCACCGGCGCCTTGGGCTTGGGTTCGCGACGTGGTCTGGCCGGTTTCGGGGCTTCGCTGCGCGCAGGCTCAGTGGCGGGCGTGGCAGCCGGAGCGGGTTTCGGTTCGTGCTTTGGGGGCGTGGCGGGCGTCTGGCGGCCGGCCTGGCTGGCATCGTTGCGATGACCGGGGGCGTGCGACGGCGCAGTGGGGACTGGCGCGAGCTGCTCAGCCTCGCTTTTACCGAACATTTTCTTGAGTGCTTTGAGCACGGTCATCTCATCAATTGGTTAAGGAATGTACGCCGGCCAGTGTAATGCAAGAAACGGGCGCGGCGTAGTGGGATGATCAAAGGGCGACCCCTGTCGCAATTGTCAGCGCAGGCGTTCGCTGAGCCACACGCCGATGTCGCGAATTTCTTCGGGTAACACTTCGTGCTCCATTGGGTATTCCTGCCATGTCACGGTGACACCATGGGCCTTGAGATACTCATAAGCCGTGCGACCCATCGAGTTCTGCACCACGTTGTCGAACTGGCCGTGCAGCGCCAGTGCCGGAATCCGTTGCTGGCTGGCGGATAACTCCAGTTCATCGCTGAACGTCGGCGCGTATGTCGATAATGCCAGTACCCCGCCCAGCGGCCCCTGCCATTTCAGAAACGCGGTGTGATAGACCACGGCGCCGCCTTGGGAAAAACCGGCGAGGAAAATCCGCGATGCGTCTATTCCGCTGCTTCGCTGTTCTTCGATCAATTCGATGATGCGATCTGCGGACGCTTCCAGCTCATCGTGGTCGATCGACCGCGCCGGGCTCATGGCTTTGATGTCGTACCAGCTTGGCATGGCATATCCGCCATTTATCGTCACCGGGCGCGTTGGCGCCTGAGGCAGCACGAAACGCGTGCTCAGCAGGCTTTCCTGAAGCGCTTCGGCCACCGGCAGAAAGTCGTAGCGGTCGGCGCCGAGGCCGTGCAGCCAGATCACGCAGGCGTCTGCGGGCTTAACAGGCTGAAGAATCAAGGGCTCGGTCATGGCTGCTCCAATTGTGTGCGGGCGCTCTCATTGAGTGCGTGATTTGCGTGCGCGCCCGGTTGATCCGTTAAGAAGATGTCGCAAGGGTGCAAGTTTTGCTATTGACCTGTCACTCAATCGCTTCAGCAGCCGGTGTGGTACGGGCTTTGCTATGAGGTAGTCGTGCAATCAATCTCGCACCTGGCGGTAACACTATCAGTGAACGCCGGGTGACGGGATAGCAAAGAATCCGGTGATGGATGTTCGCCAATGGCCGCAACGGGCTTAGCGAACGTGAAAGGGCTACCGCCCGTTCGGCCGAATGGTGAGAAGTGAGTTGTCCATGATGTGGATTTTCTCCTACTAGACTCATAGCGAAGGTCCTGCGTCGGTTGACCCCAAAAAAAGCCAACACGGGTCAACAACGCCTCAAAAGGGTGCGACTGGACTCAAGCTCCGACACAACAAGAGCAAAACTGGAGGTTTGAATGAAGATGTTGAAATCCACTCTGGCGATCGTGACTGCTGCTGCAGTACTGGGTGTCAGCGGGTTCGCTCAGGCGGGTGCAACCCTGGATGCAGTGAAGAAGAAAGGATTCGTGCAGTGCGGCGTCAGCGATGGCTTGCCAGGCTTCTCGGTTCCGGATTCCACCGGCAAGATCGTGGGCATCGATGCTGACGTCTGCCGCGCCGTGGCCGCTGCCGTGTTCGGCGACGCGACCAAGGTCAAGTTCAGTCAGTTGAACGCCAAGGAGCGTTTCACCGCTCTGCAGTCGGGCGAGATCGACATCCTGTCGCGCAACACCACCATGACCAGCTCCCGTGACGCGGGCATGGGCTTGAAATTCCCGGGCTTCATCACCTACTACGACGGCATCGGCTTCCTGGTTAACAACAAGCTGGGCGTCAAGAGTGCCAAAGAGCTGGACGGTGCAACCATCTGCATCCAGGCCGGTACCACTACCGAACTGAACGTTTCCGACTACTTCCGCGGCAACGGTCTGAAATACACCCCGATCACTTTCGACACCTCCGATGAAAGCGCCAAGTCGCTGGAGTCCGGTCGTTGCGACGTGCTGACCTCCGACAAGTCCCAGCTGTTCGCCCAGCGCAGCAAGCTGGCTTCGCCGAAGGATTATGTCGTTCTGCCGGAAACCATTTCCAAGGAACCACTGGGCCCGGTCGTGCGTAACGGCGATGACGAGTGGCTGGCCATCGTGCGTTGGGTTGGCTACGCGCTGCTGAACGCCGAAGAAGCAGGCATCACTTCGAAGAACGTCGAAGCTGAAGCCAAAGCGACCAAGAACCCGGATGTTGCTCGTATGCTCGGCGCAGACGGCGAATACGGCAAAGACCTGAAACTGCCGAAGGACTGGGTCGTACAGATCGTCAAGCAAGTCGGCAACTACGGTGAAATCTTCGAGAAAAACCTCGGCAAGAGCACTCCGCTGGAAATCGACCGCGGCCTGAACGCGCTGTGGAACAACGGCGGCATTCAATACGCACCACCAGTGCGCTGATGGTTCTGTCACCCGGCAGGCCAACTGCCGGGTGACGTTCTGTTCCATTATTTCCGGGGCACTTCATGCAAAATTCAATCGGCGCACCAAAGCAGAGGCTCAGCCTCAGCGATCCACGAGTGCGTGCGTGGGTATTTCAGATCATCACCATCGTGGCGGTGGTCTCCCTGGGCTGGTATCTGTTCGATAACACCCAGACCAACCTGCAACACCGGGGTATCACTTCGGGGTTCGACTTTCTCGAGCGCAGTGCCGGGTTCGGCATCGCTCAACACCTGATCTCCTACACCGAAGCGGACAGTTATGCCCGGGTGTTTGTCATCGGCCTGCTCAACACGCTGCTGGTGACCTTCATCGGTGTGATCCTGGCCACAATCCTCGGCTTCATCATCGGCGTCGCGCGCCTGTCGAAGAACTGGATCATTTCCAAACTGGCAACCGTGTACGTGGAGGTTTTCCGTAACATCCCGCCACTGCTGCAGATCCTGTTCTGGTACTTCGCGGTGTTCCTGACCATGCCGGGGCCGCGCAACAGCCACAACTTCGGCGATACCTTCTTCGTCAGCAGCCGTGGCCTGAACATGCCGGCCGCGCAAATGGCCGACGGCTTCTGGGCGTTCGTGGTCAGCATCGTGGTGGCCATCGTTGCCATCGTGCTGATGAGCCGCTGGGCCACCAAGCGCTTTGAAGCGACCGGCGAGCCGTTCCACAAGTTCTGGGCTGGCCTGGCGTTGTTCCTGGTGATCCCGGCGCTGTGTGCACTGATCTTCGGTGCACCTGTGCACTGGGAAATGCCGAAGCTGCAAGGCTTCAACTTCGTCGGTGGCTGGGTGCTGATTCCGGAACTGCTGGCCTTGACCCTGGCGCTGACGGTGTACACCGCTGCGTTCATCGCCGAGATCGTGCGTTCGGGCATCAAGTCGGTCAGCCACGGCCAGACCGAGGCGGCGCATTCGCTTGGCCTGCGCAACGGCCCGACCCTGCGCAAGGTAATCATTCCGCAAGCGCTGCGGGTCATCATCCCGCCGCTGACCAGCCAATACCTGAACCTGGCGAAAAACTCCTCGCTGGCGGCCGGTATCGGTTATCCGGAAATGGTTTCGCTGTTCGCCGGCACCGTGCTGAACCAGACCGGTCAGGCGATCGAAGTCATTGCCATCACCATGAGCGTGTACCTGGCGATCAGTATCAGCATTTCCCTGCTGATGAACTGGTACAACAAGCGCATCGCGCTGATCGAGCGGTAAGGAATAGCGCATGAGTACTCATACTTTCAAACCCGACATGCCACCGCCGGCCAAGGTCTTCGGCCCGATGGCGTGGATCCGCGCGAACATGTTCTCCAGCTGGCTCAACACCCTGCTGACGCTGTTTGCGTTCTATCTGATCTACCTGGTGGTACCGCCGATCCTCAGTTGGGCGATCCTCGATGCCAACTGGGTCGGCACCACCCGCGCCGACTGCACCAAGGACGGCGCCTGCTGGGTCTTCATCCAACAGCGTTTCGGCCAGTTCATGTATGGCTACTACCCGCCGGAACTGCGCTGGCGCGTGGACCTGACCGTGTGGCTGGCGGTCATCGGCGTGGCGCCCTTGTTCATCAAGCGCGTGGCGCACAAGGCGGTGTACGGCCTGAGCTTCCTGGTGATCTACCCGATCGTTGCCTGGTGCCTGCTGCATGGCGGCGTCTTCGGCCTCGACACCGTGGCGACCAGCCAGTGGGGCGGTCTGATGCTGACCCTGGTGATCGCCACTGTCGGCATCGCCGGTGCGTTGCCGCTGGGGATTGTCCTGGCGCTTGGCCGACGCTCGAACATGCCGGCGATCCGTGTGGTCTGCGTGACCTTCATCGAGTTCTGGCGCGGCGTGCCGTTGATCACGGTGCTGTTCATGTCGTCGGTGATGCTGCCGCTGTTCCTGCCCGAAGGCATGAACTTCGACAAGCTGCTGCGGGCGCTGATCGGCGTGATCCTGTTCCAGTCGGCGTACGTCGCCGAGGTGGTGCGCGGCGGTCTGCAAGCGATCCCCAAAGGCCAGTACGAAGCCGCGGCCGCGATGGGCCTCGGTTACTGGCGCGCCATGGGCCTGGTGATTCTGCCGCAAGCCCTGAAGCTGGTGATTCCCGGCATCGTCAACACCTTCATCGCGCTGTTCAAGGACACCAGCCTTGTGATCATCATCGGCCTCTTTGACCTGCTCAACAGCGTCAAGCAAGCCGCTGCCGATCCGAAATGGCTGGGCATGGCCACCGAAGGCTACGTGTTCGCCGCCCTGGTGTTCTGGATTTTCTGTTTTGGCATGTCGCGCTATTCCATGCACCTGGAACGCAAGCTCGACACTGGCCACAAGCGTTAGGAGTTTTTTCGATGAGCGAAGCAATCAAAAAGCCAGCGGGCCCTGAAGGCATCATTCAGATGCAGGGCGTGAACAAGTGGTACGGCCAGTTCCATGTGCTGAAAGACATCAACCTGAACGTGCGTCAGGGCGAGCGTATCGTGCTGTGCGGCCCGTCGGGTTCCGGCAAGTCCACCACCATCCGCTGCCTCAACCGTCTGGAAGAGCACCAGCAGGGTCGCATCGTGGTCGATGGCGTGGAACTGACCAACGACCTCAAGCAGATCGAAGCGATCCGCCGTGAAGTCGGCATGGTGTTCCAGCACTTCAACCTGTTCCCGCACCTGACCATCCTGCAGAACTGCACCCTGGCACCGATGTGGGTGCGCAAGATGCCCAAGCGCAAGGCCGAGGAAATCGCCATGCATTACCTGGAACGCGTACGCATTCCGGAGCAGGCGCACAAGTATCCGGGGCAACTGTCCGGCGGCCAGCAGCAGCGTGTGGCGATCGCCCGCGCGCTGTGCATGAAACCGAAAATCATGCTGTTCGACGAACCGACCTCGGCACTCGACCCGGAGATGGTGAAAGAAGTACTCGATACCATGATCGGCCTGGCCGAAGACGGCATGACCATGCTCTGCGTAACCCACGAAATGGGCTTCGCCCGCACCGTGGCCAACCGTGTGATCTTCATGGACAAGGGCGAAATCGTCGAGCAGGCGGCACCGAACGACTTCTTCGACAATCCGCAGAATGATCGTACGAAGCTGTTCCTGAGTCAGATCCTGCATTGATCCGATTCAGGCGTTGAAATAAACCCGGACTCAGTTCCGGGTTTATTTTTGTCCGGATTTTGCCGGTTGCCCTGATTGGAAAATCTGACTACCCTGTCAGCAAATTCATCCCATGATTGGATGACAGGGCGAATTCCATGTCTGAAAACTCTTTATTGATCAAACGATCCCTGGTCGATCAGGCGCTGGATCAACTGCGTCAGCGCATCACCGATGGCAGCTGGCAGGTCGGTCAGCGGCTTCCCACCGAGCCCGAGTTGTGCGCCGAACTCGGCATCAGCCGCAATACCGTGCGCGAAGCGATGCGGGTGTTGGCGTTTTCCGGGTTGATCGAGATCCGTCAGGGTGACGGCAGTTACCTGCGGGCGGTGGTCGATCCGATGGACACGCTCAAGGCGCTGTCCAGATGCTCGCTGGATCAGGCTCGGGAAACCCGGCACATCCTTGAAGTCGAGGCCATCGGCCTGGCGGCCTTGCGCCGTACCGATGAAGACCTCGTCGCGTTGCGCGAAGCGCTGGGTGTCGCCGGCAGCCACTATCACGGCGACCTCGACAGTTACATCCGCTGCGATCTGGTGTTCCACCGGCGTCTGGTGGATGCCGCACACAATCCGACCCTCAGCGAGCTGTATCGCTATTTTTCCAGCATCGTCGGCGCGCAATTGCGCCAGACCCTGAATATCGTCCCCCGTCGACAGGAAGTCTTCGATTTGCACGTCGCCTTGCTTGAGGCCGTCGAGCAGCGCGATCCGGAGCGGGCCAAAGCCTTGTCGAGGCAGTTGATCAATGAACCTTGAAACCGAGAAAACCATGTCCCGCCCAGAAGTCTCCCCGGCACCCGTTCGCAAGGCCGAGCTCGAAGAATTGTTGATCGACGCCGAAGCCGATGACGAACAAGTGCAGCAAGGTCATCCGTTGGTGCGGCGCCCCTGGCTGTTGCTGCTGGGGTTGATTCTGGTGGCGTTGAACCTGCGACCGGCGCTGTCGAGCATGGCGCCGCTGCTCAGTGATGTGTCGAAAAGCCTTGGTTTGTCGGCCGCTCAAGCGGGGTTGCTGACGACGTTGCCGGTACTCTGCCTCGGTCTGTTTGCTCCACTGGCACCCGTGCTGGCGCGACGTTTCGGTGCCGAGCGGGTGGTCTTGGGGATTCTTCTGACACTGGCCGGCGGCATCATCCTGCGCAGCAACTTCGGCGAAATCGGTCTGTTCGTCGGCAGCGTGCTGGGCGGTGCGAGCATCGGCATCATCGGCGTTTTGCTGCCGGGCATCGTCAAGCGCGACTTCGCCAAACATGCCGGCACCATGACCGGCGTCTACACCATGGCCCTGTGCCTGGGCGCGGCAATGGCGGCAGGTTCCAGCGTGCCGCTGAGCGAACACTTCGACCACAGCTGGGCCATGGGTCTGGGTTTCTGGGTGATTCCGGCGCTGGTGGCGGCAGTATTCTGGCTGCCGCAAATCGGCCAGAAGCACGGCGCGCGCAACGTTGCCTATCGGGTCCGCGGTCTGCTGCGTGATCCGCTGGCGTGGCAAGTGACCTTGTACATGGGCCTGCAATCTTCACTGGCCTACATCGTGTTCGGCTGGTTGCCGTCGATCCTCATCGGTCGCGGGCTGACCCCGACCCAGGCCGGCCTGGTGCTGTCCGGATCGGTGATCATCCAGCTCGCCAGCTCCCTGGCGGCACCGTGGCTGGCCACGCGCGGCAAGGATCAGCGTCTGGCGATCGTGGTGGTCATGGCGCTGACGCTCGGCGGCCTGTTCGGTTGCCTCTACGCACCGATCGAAGGACTGTGGGGCTGGGCGATCCTGCTGGGGCTGGGGCAGGGCGGTACGTTCAGCCTGGCGCTGACCCTGATCGTGCTGCGTTCGCGGGACTCCCATGTTGCGGCCAACCTGTCGAGCATGTCCCAGGGCTTCGGCTACACCCTCGCGTCCATGGGGCCGTTCGCGGTCGGTGTGGTGCACGACTGGACCGGTGGCTGGAACGCCGTGGGCTGGATCTTCGGCATCATCGGTGCGGGTGCAATCCTCGCCGGCCTCGGTGCCGGACGTGCGCTGTATGTGCAGGTAGTCAGCGAAAAGGTCTGACGCGCGCGCACTGTCGGTATTCGGAATGCGAATGCCGATAGTGTTTCGGGCGTTTGCGGATTATCGTGCTGGCAATCTGTACCTTTCCTGGAGATTGCCCATGAGTGAAGAAGCCCACAGCGCCCTGATCACCCGTTTCTACCAGGCTTTCCAGCGCCTTGACGCCGAGGCCATGGCCGCCTGCTACACCGACGACGTGGTATTCAGCGATCCGGCGTTCGGCGAACTGCGCGGCCGCGATGCCGGCGACATGTGGCGCATGCTCACCACCCGCGCCAAAGACTTCTCACTGACCTTCGACAACGTCCGCGCCGATGAGCGCAGCGGCGGCGCCCACTGGGTGGCGACCTACCTGTTCAGCCAGACCGGCAATATCGTGATCAACGACATCCAGGCACGCTTCGTCTTCCGTGACGGCAAGATCTGCGAACACCACGACCACTTCGATTTGTGGCGCTGGTCGCGTCAGGCGTTGGGCTTCAAGGGCCTGCTGCTGGGCTGGACGCCGCTGGTGCGCAACGCCGTCCGTGCCCAGGCCCTGAAAGGGCTGAAGGCATTTCAGGCGAGTCGCTGATAAGATCGCGGCCTGTTTTCCTTACGCCTGAATTGTCCCGTGACCAGCCTCAGCGAAAATCCTCTCGATGCCGACGTACCGGTGAGCAAGTCCTGGTTCGTCTACCTCGTACGTGCCGCCAACGGTTCGCTGTACTGCGGGATCAGCGATGATCCCGTGCGCCGCTTTGCCAAGCACCAGAGTGGCAAGGGCGCGCGCTTCTTTCTTTCAAGCCCGGCGATGGCGCTGGTCTATACCGAGCTGTGCCGCGACAAGAGTGATGCGTTGCGCCAGGAGCGGTTGATCAAAAAACTCAGGAAGAGTGCGAAGGAGTGTCTGGTGGCGTCTTATCGGCCTGATTGATCGGGTGTAAGCGGTAGAAGTCTCTGCATGTCGAAGGCGCTGCTTGAGGCAAACGGCGGGCGAAAAAAAAACCGCCTTTGCGGGGCGGTTTTTCTGTAAACGCCGGTTTGCGGCCGGGTTTACTGCATCACAATGGACACACTAGCGTGGACGAAGATTATTCGGCTTTATGCCATCGAGCAAGTGGGAAAACCGTCTCGGTTTCGGCTGAGGCGGTTTTTTTCGAGAACTCTCCAGTGCCTTATCAACCTGACTGATCGGTTCCCATCAGCCGGATCCGTAGGCTGCGAACAAATTGCGCGCTAAGCTGCTGGCTCACTTTCTGTGCGGCGGAGCCGAGCATGTCCGAGTTGATCCTTCATCATTACCCGACCTCTCCCTTTGCTGAAAAGGCCCGGCTGCTGCTGGGGTTCAAGGGCTTGTCCTGGCGTTCGGTGCATATCTCGCCAGTGATGCCCAAGCCTGACCTGACCGCCCTGACCGGTGGCTACCGCAAGACCCCGGTGCTGCAGATCGGCGCCGACATCTATTGCGACACCGCGCTGATCGCCCGTCGCCTCGAGCAGGTAAAGGCCCAGCCTTCGTTCTTCCCGGATGGTCAGGAAATGATTGCCGCCAGTTTCGCTGCCTGGGCCGATTCGGTGGTGTTCCAGCATGCGGTGAGCCTGGTGTTTCAGCCCGAATCGGTGGCGGTGCGTTTCGGCAAGTTACCGCCGGAAGCGATCAAGGCCTTCCTCGCCGATCGTGCCGGACTGTTCAGCGGTGGCAGCGCGACCAAACTGTCAGCCGAGCAGGCCAAACATCAATGGCCAACCATCATGGCGCGTCTGGAGCAGCAGCTGCAGCGTGAAGACGGGGACTTCCTGTTCGGCGAGCCGTCGATTGCCGACTTCGCCATGGCCCATCCGCTGTGGTTCCTCAAGGCGACCCACGTCACCGCGCCGCTGGTGGACGACTATCCGGCAGTGTCCGCATGGCTCGGGCGGGTGCTGGGCTTCGGTCACGGTGCGGCCAGTGCGATGAGTTCCGAAGAGGCGCTGGAGGTCGCACGCAGTTCGAAGCCGGCGGCATTGCCCGATGAGCAGTTTGTCGATCCGAACGGATTCGAAACGGGCCAGCAAGTCGTGATCGCGGCCACTGACTACGGCGTTGATCCGGTGGCCGGTGAGCTGGTGTTTGCCGGTCGCGAGGAGTTGATCCTGCGCCGTGAAGACGAACGTGGCGGAGTGGTGCATGTGCACTTCCCGCGTTTCGGTTTCCGAATCGAGAAACGCTGAAACAACCGAGGGAGCCGATTGGCTCCCTCGTTCATTTCAGTGCAGCGAGAATCTCGTCCGGATCAAACCCGCGAATCAACGTGCCATTGACGTCGATCAGCGGAATCCCGCGCCCGCCCAAAGCCTCGTAAGCCTTGCGTGCCTCGGCATCCTTCTCGATATCGAATTCCTTGAACGGAATGCCTTTCTGATCGAGAAAGCGCTTGGTCTGCTTGCAGTAACCGCACCAGTCCGTGGCGTACAACACGACATGGGCGTTGGCGCGGACCTGCTCGGACGCCATCTGCGATGGGTTGAATACCCGCTCGATCTTGCCCCAGTTCTGATAGACCACGACCACCAGTAGAACCAGCAGAACTTTTTTCAGCACATTGCCGAGCATCAGTTGCGACGCTTCAACTGATCGGTGAGCGAGGTCGGCAGACCTTTGATGATCAGGGTGCCGGCCTCTTCGTCGTATTCGATCTTCGAGCCCAGCAGGTGTGCTTCGAAGCTGATCGACAGGCCTTCGGCGCGGCCGGTGAAGCGGCGGAACTGGTTGAGCGTGCGTTTATCCGCCGGAATCTCCGGCGACAGGCCGTAATCCTTGTTGCGGATGTGATCGTAGAAGGCCTTTGGGCGCTCTTCGTCGATCAGCTCCGAGAGTTCTTCCAGGCCCATGGGCTCGCCGAGCTTGGCCTGGCTGCTGGCGTAGTCGACCAGGGTCTTGGTCTTTTCGCGCGCGGAATCTTCCGGCAGGTCTTCGCTCTCGACGAAGTCGCTGAAGGCCTTGAGCAGGGTGCGGGTCTCGCCCGGGCCGTCGACGCCTTCCTGGCAGCCGATGAAGTCGCGGAAGTACTCCGAGACCTTTTTGCCGTTCTTGCCCTTGATGAACGAGATGTACTGCTTGGACTGCTTGTTGTTCTGCCACTCGGAAACGTTGATCCGCGCCGCCAGGTGCAGTTGGCCGAGGTCGAGGTGGCGCGACGGTGTCACATCCAGTTGTTCGGTCACTGCCACGCCTTCACTGTGGTGCAGCAGGGCGATGGCCAGGTAATCGGTCATGCCTTGCTGGTAGTGGGCGAACAGCACGTGGCCACCGACCGACAGGTTCGATTCTTCCATCAGCTTTTGCAGGTGCTCGACCGCGACTTTGCTGAACGCGGTGAAGTCTTTGCCGCCTTCCATGTACTCCTTCAGCCAGCCGCTGAACGGGAACGCACCGGACTCCGGATGGAACAACCCCCAGGCTTTGCCCTGTTTGGCGTTATAGCTCTCATTGAGATCGGCGAGCATGTTCTCGATGGCAGCGGACTCAGCCAGTTCGGAGTCACGGGCGTGCAGGACTGCGGGTGTGCCGTCGGGTTTTTTGTCGATCAAATGGACGATGCAATGACGGATCGGCATAGGCTTCTCGGCTGGTGGAAGGGGGGAGGGCGGGCTCCCCCGAAAAAGCGCTCAGTGTACCGCAACCACTGGATTTGGCGCGGGGTGAAGGGCAAATCCGGGTCACCCGACGGCCCTTATGCATTTATTTACCGATTTAGCGCAATAAACCTGACCATTTGGCTAGCTAGAGGCGGATATTTCCTTGTCTCTGTGCTAGTTTTGCCCGGTCTTGTGCGAAGTCACCGCGACAAGCATGCATTCAGCTTTTGTCAGGTCGAACCAAACCTTGATTTCGGCATCTATAACCCCGACTCGTCGTGGTTATCGCCGAGGGTGCCAGATCCAGAAGATCGGGCTCGATGGCTGACACTGCACTCTGCAATCCATATGAATTTGATAGGGAAGGAACACTACATGGCTCTTACTAAAGACCAACTGATCGCCGACATCGCTGAAGCTATCGACGCGCCGAAAGCCACCGCGCGTGCCGCTCTGGACCAACTGGGTCAAATCGTTGCCGATCAGCTGGAAAACGGTGCCGAAATCACTTTGCCAGGTATCGGCAAGCTGAAAGTGACCGAGCGTCCTGCCCGCACTGGCCGTAACCCGTCGACTGGCGCTGCCATCGAAATCCCTGCCAAGAAAGTGGTCAAGATGGTTGTGGCCAAAGGCCTGACCGACGCTGTGAACAAGTAAGACGCAGCGATAAAAAAACCGTGCACCGGAGCGATCCGGGCACGGTTTTTTTGCGCCTGCTGTTTGTGTTTCAGCAGTAGCGGCGGCTGCTTTGCGCTCAAGCGCCGCCCTGGTTGAAGCGTATTACTTGCGAACCCAGCGCTCGCGCCGCCAGATCTGCTGTTCGGACTTGGTCTGGAAGGTCCAGGCGACGAAGCGGCTCTGCTTCTGCCCCTGGGACATTTCCACCACCTGGCTTTCCAGCGCGCCGGCCTTTTTCAGCGCGGTTTCGATGGCAGGCAGGTTCGAGGCTTTCGAGACCAGGGTGCTGAACCACAACACCTTGTGCGCAAAGTTCGCACTTTCGGCAATCAGTTGCGTCACGAAGCGCGCCTCGCCACCTTCACACCACAGCTCGGCCGACTGACCGCCGAAGTTCAGCACCGGTAATTTGCGCTTCGGATCGGCCTTGCCCAGGGCCCGCCACTTACGCTCGCTGCCCTTGGTGGCTTCTTCCATCGACGCGTGGAATGGCGGGTTGCACATGGTCAGGTCAAAGCGCTCGCCGGGCTCCAGCAGGCCGATCAGGATGTGCTTGCGGTTTTCCTGCTGGCGCAGCTGGATGACCTTGTTCAGGTTGTTGGACTGGACGATGGCCCTGGCGGCGGCCACGGCGGTCGGATCAATCTCCGAGCCGAGGAAGTGCCAGCGGTATTCGCTATGACCGATCAGCGGATACACGCAGTTGGCGCCCATGCCGATATCCAGCACATTGACGATGGCACCGCGCGGAACCACGCCATCGTTGTTGCTAGCCAGCAGGTCCGCCAGAAAGTGGATGTAGTCGGCACGGCCCGGCACCGGCGGGCACAGATAATCGGCCGGGATGTCCCAATGCTGGATGCCGTAGAACGATTTGAGCAGCGCCCGGTTGAACACACGCACCGCATCGGGACTGGCGAAGTCGATGCTTTCCTTGCCGTACGGGTTGGTGATCACGAACTTCGCCAGTTCCGGCGTGGTCTTGATCAGCGCCGGGAAGTCGTAACGACCCTGATGGCGATTGCGCGGGTGCAGGCTGGCTTCTTTACGCGGTTCCACGGGCTTGGCCGGGGTGGCGGAGTCAGGCTTCTTGCGCGCAGGTTTCGGTGTACGTGGGGCGTTCATGGGCGTGGTCGATTCGGGTAGGGCTGAAAGTGGCGGCTATTGTCCCACAGGGCGCTGCGTTGTTGGCCGGAAAAGTGCCGTGTCTAGTCCTGAAATAGGTTTACACCTGTTTCAGCCTCAAAACGCCCGATGCACCGCATCGGGTGTTTTGTATTTCAGCGACAGATGAGGCCGCTCGT